>NZ_CP029206.1:1665000-1965000 GCF_003101015.1 Actinobacillus porcitonsillarum
ACAGGATTTTTCAAAATCTTGGACAGATGATGAACTATTTGTTAAATATAATCTTAATGAGGAAGAAATTAGATATATAAAAGAAATGATACACCCAGATGATTAAACAAAAAAGAGCTTAATTTAATTAAGCTCTTTTTATATAAATATTGTTTCAATCTTATTAGAATCCTGATGATGCAATAATTATATTATTGCTAATTTGATTCAGGATATGAATATCAAAGGGAACGAAAGATGAAGAGTTATCTTTATTGTTATTTATTGGGCAAAACATTTTTCCGTTTCTTAATTGACAAGTTATATTCCGTAAAGTTTCATCTATAACAATAAGACCACTATCAATAGCATTCAATAGGTTTTCAACATCTATTACAGCCCACTTTAAAAACGTTGTATTTGTTTTTAATGCATCTTCAAATTTCTTACCATTTGATATTCCGTATAAGAAATATTTTGCTTCAATCTTAAAGAATTCAGACATAACTCTTTCTTCGTTTTGGTTGTATTCTCTTTTATATCTAAAGGTAAAATCGTTATATGAAGCATAAAATGCATCTCTAAATCTATACTGTACGCCAAAAATTTGGTTATTTTTATTTTTTGCTATTGTGTCAATTCCATTATGAATATCTAGTTCTTCCAGTTTTTCTTCATCTATATTTACTTCTTCCCAGTTTAGCTGAGGATAGATTATTTGTTTAGCTAGATTTTTGAAAATGTAATCAGTAAAAATTCTATCACTTTGATATTTAGACATAATTTAACCTCTAAAAAAGTTCCTTAACGTTAATATTAAGTGCTGTTGCAATTCTATGAACATTGAGTAAACTTAGATTTCTTTCGCCACGTTCTACCCCACCAATATAAGATCTATCAAGATCACAAAGTAGAGCTAATGCTTCTTGGCTTAACCCTCTTTGCTTTCTTAATTCCCTTACTTTTTTGCCAAAGCAAACTAAATATGCATTTTTGTTCATTTTTTAATTACATCAGTAAACATAGTTATCTTCTACGGACTTTAAGTACCATTTATTTATTGAAATATAAAATCATTGGATTAGAAGTAGGAGTAGTCTTATCTAGACCCAGTTTAAGTATCTTGTTTATTGGTAAGTGGGAATATTTTGTAATTCGTCATTAAGTAGGGATGCTTTAATAATAAGCAATCAAACTAATAACTTCTTTTAGGATATTACGATTTTCATTTAAAATAGCGTAGTTTTATCAATGAGTTAAAAATATTTTTGGTATTTTATTATAAATCACTTGACAGTGATTCTGAATTTAGCTCAAAAGATTTTACTTGACAAAGCCCCTAATAATTAATACCATTTTTGCCACAGAGAATAGTCCCTTCATTATGACTTTTGTTTTAAGCCTAAAAAGGTTTTTAAATCAAGAGTGCTAATGAAGGGACTTTTTTTTATCTTTCTTGTTTCTTTCGTATAGCACTATAACTCTGAATTAATTTTTATTTTTAACTAAATAATCATGCTAAGGAAATAACAATGAAAGACAGACTAACTTCTCTTAGAAATAGACGCTATCCTATCTATTACTTTTTGAATGATGAATATGATGAGTATAGTAATGATGGAATAAGAATCCTTCATGGTAAAGCACCGTTAAATGGTGCTATTGATCTAAGTTTATTTGAGGATGATGAACTTGACTGGAATGAAGGTATAAAGAAAGAAGCGCAAAGGAAACAAGATGAATATGATAGATGGATGAGCTATCATGAGAACAATCCTTTTCATTGTGATGTAAAAGAGATTCCCACCTATTCTCAAGAATACGCCCTTTATCAAGCCCAAAGTTTGATTGAGAGCACGAACGAATATTGCAAATTTTTTTGTGGAGCACCAGAGAGCGCACTTATAACTCGTTTTCAAATAGAATGTATGAAAGAAGATACGCAACACTAGCGTAATCTAAGACAAAATATAATTTAGGATGGATAAAGCTAATAATATATTTTGTCATGACATAGATGAATACCACTTTAAATTTTATATAAGCTAAAAATAGCTTATCCAATACTTTATCCACTGATGGCAAGTTACTTTAAAGAGCCAATATTACTTGGGTATTCAAAGCATTATGCGACACGTTTAAGCCAATTTAGGTTATCTAAATGGGAAGTTCTGAGTGTCTGCGATACGGTTATTTGCTTTGAAACCCTTGTGATAACAAGGAATACTTTATGGCTCAACATTACTTACTTTCATCCCAATCCAAACAGCTTTCAATTAAACAAATTTGTCGTTTAACCGACGAACAAGCCTTTCAGATGTTAAAAGCCCATCGTTGGGGCAATCCTAATGATATCAATGATGTTTGTTGCCCGTTTTGTGGCATACGCCATCAGGCTTATTTTCTTCAATCTCGCAAACGTTGGACATGTAAACATTGCAAACGGAATTTCTATATTACGACGAACACGGCATTTGCTTTTCATAAATTGCCCTTAGTCGATATTTTGTTAGCTATTTCGCTCTTTGTGAATGAAGTCAAAGGGATTTCGGCAATAACAATGAGTCGTCATTTGAATGTGAACTATAAGACCGCTTTTGTCCTTTGTCATAAATTGCGTGAAGTGCTATTCAAAACCCGTGATTTAAGCCCCTTGCAAGGTGAAATCCACGAAGATGGGGCTTGGGTTAATTTTACATTACGCAAAACTAACTTCGCTAAAAATCGCTATAAACAGCGACAAAAAGCCGACAAACAAGGACGAAAATTTCCAAAATTCAGACCGACTAAGCGTTGTATCATCAGTCTCAATCAACGAGCATCTAATGATGAAACATTATGGGGTTCAAATAGAACGATTGTCGCTATGGACTATACTGAAAATGCCAAAACAATTCTGGCATTAAATCACCAATTCGTGAAACAAGGTAGCGATATTATGTGTGATGAAAATGGGGCGTATTATGACTTAGATTTTCATTACTCACGTTGGAGTGTTAATCATAAAGAATGTTACAGTGCAAAAGGTATCAACAACAATCTCGCTGAATCCTTTAATGCCCGCTTTCGAGATTTACATCGTGGTGTACATCATAAGTGTGATAACAAATACGCCCTACATTATGCTAACCAAGCAGCGTTTATGTCAGATAACCGTCAAAAGTCTAATGGCGAACTGTTTAGTGATATTCTCAAACGTTGCTTATGGGTATTACCATTAAGAGAATGGGTGGGTTATTGGCAAGGAAATCATCGCACGCAAGAGCTTATTGGCATGACCGCATTTAGCCCTGAAGAAATTTCTCAAAGCTATTTTAAAGCATTAAACGAACGTATGGCTTACGAAGAACGTTTACTTGCTGCGTAGTTCATCACGGGCATTTTTCATTAAATAGAACAAAATGCATTTGAAAAGCTTACCTGAAACAAGGTTGAGCGGGTTGGCTACGCTTGTAATAAGGAAATGTTGTGTAATCAGTGAGAAAATCGGCTAGAATTAGGTAAAAGAAATGCTCTTAACCCTGTTTTTGGCGTTAAGAGCATCGTAAATTTTATTGCGGTTAAGATTGCGTTTTGGGTTTTGTGCAACTGCTACATAATACCGAACGTTTTTTAAGAAACTAACCGCTTGTGATTTTCTCTATTATAGAGCAGAAAATTTTTCTGATTAGGTAGGAAATATTGAATAGGGTGTTGAGTCATTTTCAATAATAAGCGTGATATGACATGCTATATTTGGGCAAAACGAGAGTTTTAGTCTGTGCAAGAATTTGCCCAAATATTACTGCTTACGCCTTACAGAAAGACATTGTTATTTTTGTCCCTGTTTGATCTGACATAATTCTGACTTCGCCATTGTGCGCATTAACAATAGACTTGGTAATCGCAAGTCCTAAACCTGTGCCATTGTCTTTGGCGGATTGTCGGGTTCGGGACTTTTCAACACGATAAAAACGATTAAATAAATGAGGTAAATCTTCAGCTGGAATGGACTCGCCTTGATTGTAAACAGATAGAATGAGTTGTTGTTTTTGCTCTTGAATTTCTACCACAATTTCACTTTGGCGATTGGCATATTGTAATGCATTTGAGAGTAGATTACTGATTGCACGGCGTAGCATTAAGGCATTACCGTATAATTCGCCTGAACCTTTTAAAAGCAATTTAACCTGTTTTTCTTCTGCAACAAATTCAAAAAAAGCAAAAAGAGCGGTAATTTCTTGAGAAAGATTAACTAATTGTTTTTCTTTAATATATTGTCCATTTTCATTTTTTGCGAGAAATAGCATATCGGAAATAGTACGAGCAAGTCGTTCTAGTTCTTCGGCATTAGAAGAAAGAATATCAATATATTGTTTGTTTTCTCGTTTTTGACTTAACGTAACTTGCGTTTGGGTCAACATATTATTAATGGGTGTACGGAATTCGTGGGCTAAATCAGATGAAAATGCGGATAAACGTTGAAATTCATCATTTAACTTTGCCAACATTTGATTAATACCTTCTACAACGGATTGTAATTCTATGGGAATATCTGTGAGTTCTAATCGAAGATTTAATTTTTTGCCCGTGATTTTATTGGCTAATGCTTGTACTTTTTGGAGTGGTTTAAGTGTACTCCTGACGCTTAAATATCCTAAAATTGAGCCTATTCCACTTAAAATGAGTACAAAAATAACAAAACTGATTTTGATATTTTGCATAAAAAGAAGATGATGTCCTGTGGATGAAAATAAAATGCCCTGTAAGACAATTTTATCCAATGTAGTGACTGAAAACGCGACACCACGCAGAGTATGTGCGCCATTTTTCCATTCTAATAGCATTGAAATATCTTGAGTTTGCTGAATATCTTTTTGAATATTGGCAGGAATTGATGATGCATTTTTTGAGTGAGCAAATTCCGCTTGATTATAGTAAATGACTAAATCTGATGTTGAAGTATAGCGAGCGATCTGTTTATTTAAAACGGTCATTAGTTCATTAACGGTTGTATGACGAATTTCTTGTTGAATTAACCGCACTTTATTATTTAACTCGTTTTGATCGAGTTGTTGAAAATGTTGTTCAAGTGCAGAGAAACCGAAAAAACCGAGTAGGCTCAATAGGCTTACCATCACGATAGCAAATAAGGCTGAAAGGCGAAAAGTGAGAGAACGTTTATATATCATCTTCTTCCCTCAGATCTAAAACATATCCTACGCCACGTACTGTGTGAATAAGCTTGGGAGTATAACTGTCATCAATTTTATTGCGTAAACGACGAATCGCGACATCAATAACGTTAGTATCGCTATCAAAATTCATATCCCAAACATGAGAGGCAATGAGCATACGAGGTAAGACTTCTCCCTGCCGTTGAATGAGTAGCTCCAGTAAAGCAAATTCTTTGGTAGTTAAATCAATGCGATGACCTGCACGACTGACTTTTCGTTTCAGTAAATCTAATTCTAAGTCTGCTATTCTTAATGATGTTGTCTGAATTTTTTTTTCTTCATTTGGAATACGGCGTAGCAATGTACGAACACGCGCTAACAGTTCCGCAAACGCAAAAGGTTTTACTAAATAATCATCTGCACCTAACTCGAATCCTTTCACTTTATCTTCTACTTGATCTTTTGCAGTCAGTAACAGAATAGGGAATTTTTTCTCAGCTTGACGTAACATTTGTAACACTTGCCAGCCATCTAATTTCGGCAACATTACATCTAAAATGATTAATTGATAATCTTCAGTTAAAGCAAAATGCAAACCATCTACGCCATTGCGTGCGATATCAACCATAAAACCGGCTTCGCTTAAACCTTGTTTTAAGTAATCTCCGGCTTTGATTTCATCTTCTACAACTAAAATTTTCACAATGTCTCCTTATGTGGTTCAGAATTATAACAAGTTATTAAATCAAAAAGCGAAGATGACAAAATTGTAATGTTGCCGTCATCTTTATGTTGAGAAAGAAACGATATAGTGTACTTATAAAAATGAATATGTATTTCATCACAAATTCATTTTTTATGTTAGACAATTAATCAAACTTAGGAGTAAAAAAATGATTATGACACATTATATGGAGCTATTAGCTGCCTCGCCTTGGAATCTCATTTTATTTATGGTCATTCCAATGATTATTGGAGAATTGCTTGTTGCAACAGAATTTTTTGCCTTATTTTATAAAGACAACACCAGTAATCATTGGAAACATTGGAATAAAATTTTAAGTGTTATGCTCGGTATTTATTACACGATTGTGGCTGCTTATGTTGGTTTTATTATTGTACCGACTATTACTGAATGGCGTGGTTGGGTAGATAGTGCATCAATTGCATCACTATTATTAGCGACCTTTCCCATTTTTATTATTTTACTCATGGAGTTAAATGTCATTCATAAAAATCTCGCTGAGAGTGCAAAAATTAAATTACATGCAGTTTATCTTGTGATTTTCTTATTTGTGAGCCACTTTGCTATGATCTTTGGCATGGCAGATCCTATTTCAGCAGGCTATCAACCCACTACACCAGCAATGACTCATTCAATGCAAATGGATGCTAAACAAATGACGGAAATGCACAACCAAATGATGAGGGGCGAAATAACGCCTGAAGAAATGATGAAGATGCATCAAGAAATGACCCCTAATATGAATATGCCGAATACTCAAGGTGGTCATTTAGAACATCATAAATAATTATTCTGATCACATTTAAAAAATAATAGTGAATGGTACGTTGGCATATTTCTACTACAAACGGTAGGGTTTTGAGAGAAATTTTCAAATCATTTGACCTTAACCCTAGGTTAAGCTTTAACATTACGCCAATTCAATCTCAATAAAAATAAGGATATCTTATGAAACTACGCAAACTCACCCGCTCATTGATGCTTTTAAGTTTAGGCATAACCGCATTTGCTCAAGCACAAACACTTTCTATGGAAGTGTGGAAAAGTCCAACCTGTGGCTGTTGTAATGAATGGATCAGCTATATGCAGAAAAACGGTTTTGAGGTTAAAGTCAACGAAACAGGCAACTATGATGCACATAAACGCTTCAACATCAAAGACGAGCATACTTCTTGCCATACTGCTGTGGTTGATGGTTATGTGATTGAAGGACACGTGCCTGTAGAGGATATCAAACGTTTACTTGCAGAAAAAACCGATGCCGTTGGTTTGTCCGCCCCTGGGATGCCGATTGGCTCACCCGGCATGGACGGCGAAGCCTACGGCGGACATAAAGATCCCTATGATGTTATTTTGATTAAGAAAAACGGTGAAAGTGAATTGTTCAAATCCTATAACCAATAAGAGGAAAAAAAATGAAACGTCGAGATTTTTTACGTTATGGCATTGGGCTTAGCTTAGCCAGTAGCTCACTTTATAGCCTTGCGAATATGATGAACCACGCACAACATGGCAATATGGCGATGATGCATTCTGCACCTACAGGCTTAATGCCTCTCGAGGCGATGCCCTCAGGCTTATCACTCAATGGTATATTACCAAAGCTTGTTAACCAATCCACTCAAGCTGGAGTATTCAAAGCCACTTTAAAAGCAGAGTCCATTAAAATTCGCCTCGCAGACAATAAAGAAACGGAATTTTGGGCTTATAACGGACAACTACCTGGGCCACAAATTGAAGTATTTGAAGGCGATACCGTAGAAATTGAAGTTATCAATCACCTACCACAGCCCACAACGGTACATTGGCACGGTTTAGATGTGCCGAATGAGGCGGATGGTAACCCTATGGATATGATTGAACCACAAGGGAAAAAAATCTATCGCTTTACGCTACCCGAAGGCAGTGCAGGTACATATTGGTACCACCCTCATCCACACAATTATGTTTCCGAGCAAGTCTATAAAGGCTTAGCAGGTACTTTCGTTGTGAAAGCGAAAAATGATCTGCTTGCACACCTTCCTGAACAACATTGGGTTATTTCTGATCTGCGTTTAAATGCCGATGGTACCATTCCACCAAACACGATGTTAGATTGGATGAACGGACGTGAAGGGGAATTTGTGTTAATCAACGGCCAATATCAGCCTCAAATTCAAATGAAAACGAATGAACGCCTCCGTATTTGGAATGCTACCAGCGCCCGTTATTTTCGTTTAAACATTCCAGGGGTGAAATGGATTGTGGTGGGGACAGAAGGTGGTTTACTTGAAAAACCACGCACGCCTGTTGATGAACTGCTACTCACACCTGCAGAACGCGTTGAAGTGATTATGGTGGGTGAAACGCAAGGCAAGGTCAATTTGCAAAGTGGCTATTATGATCGCCGTAAAATGATGGTGCAGGAACAGCCTAAAGATCTCACTTTAGCGACAATTCAGGTGAAATCAGAATCTATTCAGTTACCTGAAAGCTTAAGAAGTTTGCCTAATTGGGACGAACCAAAACAGATTCGCCAAATTCGCTTTAGTGAAAAAATGATGAACCACACCAATATGCCAATGATGGATCATACCAAACATAGCACCGCTATGATTGCGACAGACACTCCTCTTCCGCCCATGATGGACGGTATGTTCCTAATCAATGGACAAACCTTTGATATGAACCGCATTGATTTTGTTACGAAAGTCAATGACGTAGAACAATGGGAAATTTTCAATGAAAGCCATATGGATCATCCATTCCATTTACACGGTACTCAATTTGAAGTGATTCAATATACCTTAAACGGCAAAACCTTTAAACCAGAAGGCAGAGCGTTAAAAGATGTGGTCAATTTACGCCCTTATGAAAAAGTGATTATTCGCTTTAAGCAAGGACACACGGGGTTGAAAATGTACCATTGCCATATTTTAGAACATGAAAATCTCGGCATGATGGGAATGTTTAAAGTGGAATAGTAGTATCTAACTATAAAAACAGAGGGGTTAGATAAAGTGAATGCATTAAATACCTTTCGAGATACTTTAAAAACGGAACATTGCGTATTAACGGCGCAGACCACGTATTCATGTATGGGGTTGGGGATAAATTATTGGTTTTTATGGAAAAATACCCTGAAGTTAAATTAGAACTAACGAGCGATATGAAATTTACCAATATTATTGTTGGGCGATTTGACGTGGTAACTCGCCATTGTTTAAAGCGTTGGTGGATGTACTGAAACAATAAATGGAGAAATCCGTTTGTTAGTCGAACTTTTATGAGAGAAATTGATGGAATAATGCTATTATTCCGTATTATTTTGAGATTAAAACTGTGGGAAAAATGAATAAGTTAGCATTATATTGTCGAGCCGGATTTGAGAAAGAAGTTGCCGGAGAAATTAACGATAAGGCGGCACAACTCGGTATTTTTGGCTTTGCCAATGTTAAAGAAAATAGCGGCTATGTTATTTTTGAATGTTATCAAGCCGGAGAAGCAGACCGATTAGCCAAAGAATTGGCGTTTAATCAGCTTATTTTTGTCCGTCAAATGATTGTTGTTGGGGATTTATTACAAGACCTGCCGGAAGGCGACCGCATTTCGCCGATTTTAGCGCAATATCAAACGTTAAATCCGAAAAACAGTAGTGAGATTTTTGTTGAAACGCCTGACACAAATGAAGCGAAAGAGCTTTTAACATTTTGCCGTAAATTTACCGTGCCACTTCGTAATGCCTTAAAGAAACAAGGCTGGTTAGGTGCAAAAGAAACCGCAAAAAATAGTGTGAGTTTGCATATTTTGTTTGTGGGATCGGGTAAATGTTATGTGGGTTATGCCTATAATCATAACCGTTCACCATTTTTTATGGGCATACCTCGCCTAAAATTCCCTGCTGATGCGCCTAGCCGTTCAACATTGAAACTAGAAGAGGCAATTTTAACCTTTATCCCACCGGCAGAAGAGAAAAAACGTTTTACGGAAAATATGACTGGGGTAGATCTTGGTGCTTGCCCGGGTGGCTGGACTTATCAGTTAGTTAAACGTGGTTTATTTGTGTATGCGGTCGATCACGGGAAAATGGCAGCCAGTTTACACGATACGGGTAGAATTGAGCATTGCCCTGAAGATGGTTTTAAATTCCAACCGCCTAAGCGTAAGCAAATTGATTGGCTTGTGTGTGATATGGTGGAGCAGCCTATGCGAATTAGCAAACTGATGGCGAAATGGTTGTTAAATGGCTGGTGTCGAGAAATGATTTTTAACTTGAAACTGCCGATGAAAAAGCGTTATCAAGAAGTTCAGCTTTGCTTAAATTATCTTGAAGAAGAGCTGGCGAAAAATGGTTTCTGGTTTAAAATTCAAGCAAAACATCTTTACCACGACCGTGAAGAAATTACCGTTCATATTGCGGTAATGGGTAAGAAGTAAAATAAAATCCCCTCGAAGGGGATTTTTTATGGGTTTAAAGAAAATTCTTTATCTGTAGAGCTATAACGAATACCTGAATGTGAACCCTCAGCACCGTTAAAATAGATATTTTTAGATTGAGAGCAAGCGGTAATGGTTAATACACCAAGAAGCAATAAAGCGATTTTTTTCATATTGACACCTATAAGATAAAAAGAGCCTCATTATAGAGATTTCTTCTCTATTTGCAAAATTTTCCCCGAAATTGACCGCTTGCTTATGCTAAAATCCTAGCAAATTTTCAGACTAGGATTTTTCAATGAACAAGCAAGGCAAACCTTTTATTCTCCATTCTCCTTTCAAACCTTCGGGCGATCAGCCGACTGCGATTGCCAAATTAGTTGAGGGGTTGAATGATGGCTTGGCACATCAAACCTTGCTAGGTGTAACAGGATCGGGCAAAACCTTTACCATTGCCAATGTGATTGCAACTTTAAACCGTCCGGCAATGGTACTTGCCCCGAATAAAACCCTTGCAGCACAGCTTTATGCCGAGATGAAAGCCTTTTTCCCTGAAAATGCGGTAGAGTATTTCGTATCCTACTACGACTACTATCAGCCCGAAGCCTATGTGCCAGCCAGCGACACTTTTATTGAAAAAGATGCATCTATTAATGAGCAGATCGAACAGATGCGACTGTCCGCTACCAAATCTTTTTTAGAAAGACGGGACACTATTGTTGTGGCGTCGGTGTCGGCAATTTACGGCTTAGGGGATGTCGATGCCTATATGCAGATGATGTTGCATTTGCAAGTAGGCGAGATGATCGACCAACGCAAAATTCTCTCTCGCCTTGCTGAATTGCAATATACCCGCAACGATCAAGCCTTTCAGCGTGCGACTTTCCGTGTGCGTGGCGAAGTGATTGATATTTTCCCTGCCGAATCGGACGATGTTGCTTTGCGTGTGGAGTTGTTTGATGATGAAATCGAAAATCTCTCCTTATTCGATCCGCTTACAGGACATAGTTTAGGGCGTGTTCCCCGTTATACAATCTACCCGAAAACCCACTACGTTACGCCGAGAGAGCGGATTTTAGAAGCGATTGAACAGATCAAAAAAGAGCTTGCCGAGCGTCGAACCTACTTTATCAAAGAGAATAAATTACTCGAAGAACAGCGGATCGCCCAGCGTACCCAGTTTGACATTGAAATGATGAACGAGTTGGGCTACTGCTCTGGCATTGAAAACTACTCACGTTATTTATCAGGCAGAAAAGAGGGCGAACCGCCTCCGACCTTGTTTGACTATATGCCGTCAGACGGTTTGCTGATTATTGATGAGTCCCACGTTACCGTGCCACAAATCGGCGGTATGTTTAGAGGCGACCGAGCAAGAAAAGAAACTTTGGTGCAATACGGTTTCCGTTTGCCGTCCGCTTTGGATAACCGCCCATTACGTTTTGAAGAGTTTGAACGTTTATCGCCACAAACGATTTATGTCTCGGCAACCCCCGGACCTTACGAATTAGAGAAAAATCCTGATGTGATTGACCAAGTGGTTCGTCCGACGGGTTTACTCGATCCGATTATCGAAGTTCGCCCTGTGGCAACGCAAGTGGACGATTTATTATCGGAAATTCATAAGCGTGTAGCAGTGGACGAACGAGTGCTAGTCACAACGCTAACCAAAAAAATGGCGGAAGATTTAACCGACTACCTCGATGAACACGGCGTGCGAGTGCGTTATCTACACAGCGACATTGACACAGTCGAGCGGGTCGAAATTATCCACGATTTACGAATGGGAATGTTTGATGTGTTAGTCGGGATCAACTTGTTGCGAGAAGGTTTGGATATGCCCGAAGTGTCGCTGGTGGCGATTTTAGATGCCGACAAAGAAGGCTTTTTACGTTCCGAACGTTCTTTGATTCAAACCATCGGACGTGCCGCCCGAAATCTCAACGGCAAAGCAATTTTATACGGCGACCGCATTACCAACTCAATGCAAAAAGCGATTACCGAAACCGAACGCCGCAGAGAGAAGCAGCAAAAATACAACGAAGAACACGGCATTGTGCCACAAGCGTTGAACAAAAAAGTCGGCGAATTGTTGGATATTGGGCAGACGGATAAACCGAAACGCAGTAAAAAATCTGCAAAATCTAGCGATGATCAGACCGCTTACATTCCAAAATCTCGTAAAGAGTTAGAAAAAGAACTGAAAGTGCTTGAACAACAGATGCGAGATTTTGCTAAAGATCTTGAGTTTGAAAAAGCGGCTGCGGTGAGGGATAAGATTCATCAGTTGAAGGCGTATTTATTATTAAGCGAGTAAAATAAGGAAAATAGATATGCCAAAAAATTATACAGAATTATTTTCAACAGCTACACAGTTAGTTCAAGCAGGAAAACTAGATGAAGCGATAGATATTTATCAATCAATTCAGAAAGAGGATTCTGCAGAGTGGTTTGCAAATGCTCAAGTTAATTTAGGCGTATTGTTTTATAAACAGGGAAAAGCATCTGAGGCGATAGGGGCATGGCAATTGATTCAAAAAGAGGATTCTCGTGAACTATTTGCAAAGGCTCAATTTAATTTAGGTGTGCTATTTGATGAGCAAGGAAAAGCCTCCGAGGCGATAGACATTTATCAATCAATTCAGAAAGAGGATTCTGCAGAGTGGTTTGCAAATGCTCAAGTTAATTTAGGCGTATTGTTTTATAAACAAGGAAAAGTGTCTGAGGCGATAGGGGCATGGCAATTGATTCAAAAAGAGGATTCTCGTGAACTATTTGCAAAGGCTCAATTTAATTTAGGTGTGCTATTTGATGAGCAAGGAAAAGAGGTTGATTTTGCCATTCAGCAATAATTTCCCAATGGCTTCCCATATAAACGGCTTGGCGGAGTTGGCAGCCGTTTTCTGCAAAATGAGGCGTTAATTTGACCGCTTGTGGGTTGTTCTAGCCCGGCAATTAAACGCAAAATGGTTGTTTTACCGCAGCCGGAAGGGCCGAGTAAGGTCGTCATAGAACCTTGTTTTAAGGTTAAATTGAAATCCTGAATAATATGAGATTTCCCAAATGACTTATGGAGATTTTTTAAGACTAAGAATTCACTCTTCATTTTAACCTTTACGATAGATCAATTTATTAAATCCGAAAATAACAGCCATCATGACTAAAATCAGTGTAGAACCATAAGCGACAGCTAAACCATAATCGCCATCTTCAACCCTGCTTAAAATATAAGATGTTGCAACTTGGGTATTGGGGGTCACTAAGAAAATAATCGCACTAATAGTCGTCATTGAACGCACAAAGCTGGTAACCAATGCCGATAATAAGGCTGGTTTGAGTAATGGTAGCACGATAAAACGGAAGGTATCAAATGCACTACCTTTGAGTGTGAGTGAAGCTTCCTCAAGAGATTTGTCGATCTGTGCCAGTCCAGCCATTGCTGAACGCATACCGATTGGCATATTACGGGTGACCATGGATAAAACAATGATGATACTTGTGCCTGTTAAATAAAATGGTGCATTATTAAACGCCATCACATAAGAGAGCCCTGCCACCGTCCCTGGTACTGCAAAGCAGAGTAGCGTAAGGAACTCAAAATACTTTTTGCCTTTAAATGGTTTGCGAGCAGTGAGGTAAGCTATCAGTAAACCGATGATAGCGGTAATCGGAGCTGCACAAAGAGCAAAAGTGACCGTATGAATAAGGGAAGGGAAACCGCCAAAATTGATGCCTTGCCCAAATAGACGAAGATAGTGCTTGAGGGTAAAGCTGTGATCGACACCCCAATTCACTACAACACTACCAAAGAAAATCGAACCATATAAAACGGCATTAAATAGAACCCAAATAACTAAAATGCAAATGATCAGTTTTTTTAGACCGCTTGCAAGAGGAGTATGATTTGTTTGATTTCCTTTTCCGGATACTGTTGTGTAAGTGCGTTTTCCGATCCACCAGTATTGAATTAAAAAGCAAAGTAGGGAGAAACTGAGAAGAATAAATCCCATGGTGCTGGCAGCTGCATAGTTAGGTTGTGCGCCGACAATATAAAAATAGATTTGTCCAGCAAGGACTTCGTAATTTCCACCTAAAACGAAAGGTGTACTGAAGTCGGCTAGGGATTGAACAAAAGTAATTAAAAATGCATTGCCTAATGCCGGTTTTAGTAGCGGAAAAAGCACAAATCGGAAAGTTTGGTTTGCTGAGCCTCTTAAACTATAACTGGCTTCTTCGAATTGAGCTGGAATATATTTTAACGCTCCTTCGATAACCATAAACGCCATCGGCGTTAATGCGAGGGTATGCGAGATAAGAATACCATTAAAACCGTAAAGCCAATTCTTACTGATACCAAAATACTCAACAAGAATTTGGGTAATATAGCCTGTTCTGCCCATCAATAGTACAACACCAAGCCCAACAACGAATGGGGGAGTGACAATCGGTAAGATCGAAAAGAGTTTTCCTAAAAATTGTGTTTTCTTTGCAATTCGAGTGGTGTAAAGGGCTAAGCAAAGCCCGAGTAATGTTGAAAGCAAGCCAACAGAAGCTGAAACACGAAGAGAATTCCAAATCGTATTTAGCAAGTGCGATTGAAGAAAGACCTGTTTTGCAGATTGCAGAGAATAAGTGCCGTCTTCATAAAATAAATGGCTAAAAATTGCTAATGAAGGGTATAAAATAAAAACAAATAAAAGAATAAAAACGGCGAGCAATGAACCAATGATAAAACGTTCGCCTTGCATGACTCGCAATTGGGCTAGGGCTTCAACCGTGAGCATAAAAAGGGATAAAAACAGAAAGATAACGGCATACCCCAAGCGTATTTGACAAAATATGGCAGAAAGTAAAATAAAACTTGTGATGCCGATAAGGGCATAAAGGCGATTTTTAGGCGGCTTTACCCATGGTATAGCGAGAAAACTGCCAAACCATACCCAACTGAGATTGATTTCATGCCATCCCATTGCAGCAAGCCATTCTTGGCTTGTTGAGCCCCATAAGCCATAGTGCAATGCATGAGTAGGCAATGCAATAAAAGCAATGACCGGCAAGATAAGCCAAAGAGGGGAGCGAGTAGAAAATAGATGCATGAATTGATAAAAAATGTAAGCGGTTAAATTTCCCAAAAATATTGCGAATTCTAGCAAAAATTTAACCGCTTGCGTGAAGGTTCTTGCTTATTTTGTTAATTTATCAGCAAGTTTGACTTCTTCAACCCATTTATTGATGAGGCGTTTACCTTCTTCACTTGAACCAAATTTTTCAAAATCATACTCTACTAGGTTAAGTGTTTCAGGTTTTGGCAGCTTTGAGGAGGCTTCCGCATTGATGACGGTCGGCATTTGGTATAAGCCGTGATCACGCCAGGTAAGTTCTTGAACTTCTTTTGTTAAAACAAAGTCTGCAAATAATTTTGCATTTGCTAAATTACGTGCATTTTTGATGATACTTGAGCCTCCGAGTGCATAGCCGATTTTCCCTTCAGGAAGGACATATTCAATCGGGTTTCCTTTTTCTTTTTCTGTGGTATAAGCATGAATAAAGCCGATGCTCTCTGCAATTTCGCCTCTCACTAAATTAGAGGTTACGAGGTTGCTTTTTGGATATTGAGAGATATTAGCATCTAATTTTTTTAAGTATTCAAAGGCTTTTTCTTCTCCCCAAAGTGAAATAAGAGTCGCCATAACCGTAAATGTTGTGCCGGAAGAACGAGGATCTGGAATTTGGATCTCACCTTGAAGTTTAGGGTTGAGTAAATCATCCCAAGTTTTTGGCATTTCTAGCCCTAATGTTTTTAATTTCTCTGTATTTACACCCATACCTAGAACAAGCATATAAATAATGGAGGTATATTCTCCTTTTTTAGAAGCGGTTAGATTTTTAAATTGAGGAAGGATATTCGCTTGATTTGCTGGGCGGAATGGTTCAAGAAGACCGAGATCAGCAGCTTGGAAATGAGGTTCAATCGTACCACCATACCAAACATCTGCTTGAGGATTATCTTTTTCAGCTTTGAGTTTACCTAAAATCGTTCCTGTGCTGGCATGAATAAAAGAAGTCTCGACATCATATTTCTTTGCAAAACGTTGAGCAACGTCTTCACACACTTCGTTTTGTACGGTGCAGTAAATATTTAAACGACCTTCTGCTAATGTCGGATTTGACATCAATAAAGGTGTTGCTACGCCGAGTCCCCAGAGCACTTTTTTAAGTTGTTTTTGCATATGATTTCCTTACAATATTTAAAAGAAAAGTGGAGGGAATGTATCATATGGATAATATCTGTCAAGGATAAACGTTATTCTGCTTAGAATGACATTTAAATAGGCAAAATGAATTTTTTTTAGGCGGTTGGCAAAAAAAATCATTTTTCTGTTTGACAGCGGAGTTAAAATCCGTAAAATGCACCTCGTTGTTTAGCGCAACGCTCCAAATGCGGGAATAGCTCAGTTGGTAGAGCACGACCTTGCCAAGGTCGGGGTCGCGAGTTCGAGCCTCGTTTCCCGCTCCATTTTTTATCTTATCAACGGCGTGTTAGCAAAGCGGTTATGCACTGGATTGCAAATCCATGTAGCTCGGTTCGACTCCGGGACACGCCTCCATTAACTTATTTTTCAGTTGTTTTACAAATCTAAAGCTATATAAGCTTAGTAATTTCAATCCTTGTGTAAAATTACTATTCGAATTAGTCCAAAGTAAATCTATTCTATCCAAATTTTTTGTGGGTGTTTTGGAGGTAATCACATAATATCTTCTGTGGAATAAATATATATTTCGTTGTCAGATTAAGTACGAAACTAAAAAATTAAAAAAACTCTATTTTTTATGAACTTTCCCGTTTTTCTTGAGTCTGACTAAACGTAACTGATTTATCAGCAGCAAGTTTTTTTCATTTTCTTAATAAGACCTCCGCCCGTATTCGAATATTGAATACGGGCTTTTTTTTGAGCGAGATTTGCTAACCGTAGGGCTAGGTTGTGATACAATCATACTAATTTGATTTCACGATAAAATTAGCATGGAAAAAGCATTAACATTTTTCTTTTATGATTACGAAAGTTTTGGCGTTAATCCTGCCGTAGATCGCCCTGCGCAATTTGCAGGTATTCGTACCGATGAGCAATTCAACATTATTGGCGAACCTGTAATGTTTTATTGCAAGCAAACATCTGACTACCTACCATCACCCGAAGCGGTAATGGTAACAGGTATTCTACCGCAACAATGTAACGCTGAAGGGCTTTCTGAACCCGAATTTGCGACACGTATTCATGCCGAATTCAGCCAGCCAAATACTTGTGTGATTGGGTATAACAATATTCGATACGATGATGAGATGACACGTTATACCTTTTTCCGCAATTTTTTTGATCCTTACGAATATAGTTGGAAAAATGGAAATTCCCGTTGGGATTTGCTTGATGTGGTTCGTGCGTGTTATGCGTTACGTCCGGAAGGGATTGAATGGGTAACGGATGAAGAGGGAATTCCTAATTTTAAATTAGAGAATTTGACCAAAGCCAATGGCATTGCCCACGAAAATGCGCATGATGCTATGTCGGATGTATACGCAACCATCGCAATAGCAAAATTGATCAAAGAGAAACAGCCTAAATTATTTCAATTTTTCTTTGAGCATCGTGGAAAAAAAGAAATTGAGAAATTGATTGATACCGCAGAAATGACACCGCTTGTTCACGTATCAGGTATGCTAGGGAATTATCGTGGTAATACAGCTTGGGTTGTACCTCTTGCATGGCATCCAACAAATCAAAATGCAGTCATAGTGTGTGATTTATCGGGCGATATTCAAGGCTTATTAAATGAAAGCAGCGAAGTATTAAAAAATCGCCTTTATACAAAAAGAACAGAACTTTCTGAGCAAGAAAAGCCTGTGCCGTTGAAATTAGTGCATATCAATAAATGCCCTATTCTCGCACCGGCAAAAGTATTACTTCCGGAAAACGCTGCACGTTTAGGTATTGATAGAGAGCAATGCCTAGAGAATTTAAAAGCATTAAAGGCACAAAAAAGCCTTGTGCGTGAGAAAGTGATTGAGATTTTTACTGAAGATCGTACTTTTGCACCGAGTGATAATGTTGAAACATCGCTTTATGATGGCTTTTTCTCGCAAGCGGATAAAAATAATATGAGTATTTTGCGTAGCTTGGCACCGGAAGAGTTAGCCCATCACGGCTTACAATTTGCGGATCCTCGTGTGGAAAAATTATTATTCCACTATCGAGCAAGACATTATCCGGAAACATTAACACGCGCTGAACAAATTAAATGGCAGAAGTATTGCCATCAACAACTGGATTCACGGGCGGAGCAATTTGCACAATCCATCGAAACATTATTCCAAATTCATCACGATGATGAAGAAAAGGTAAAATTATTGGAAGAATTGACCGCTTATGTGGCTCAGATTTCACAGGCTCAAGGTGTAGCCTATACACAAAAAGAACAGCAGCCTAATTTAGTGAATGAGTTAAATCAAGTGGCAGAAAATACGATGAGCAAAGCAGAAAAGTTGGCGATGTTAAAAACTTTGATTAAGTAATCTAAAGTAAAGGGCAAGTATTTGAACTTGCCCTTTGTCTACTATACCGTCTATTATGCCTTTTAATGCATGACGGCAATCATCATTGCCATCATAAAACTAATGACAGCCAATAGATAAAACTTTAATGAAAAAGATTGTGTTTTCTTAAAGGCTTTAGCCGAGAAAACGATATAAAGCACAATAAATAAAAACTTGCCTAATAACCAACTTAATTCTGAAAGCGTATAAATGCCATTAGAAAGGTAAACCGAAACGACAATCGCACCGCTTAATAGAAGCAGAGTATCGACTAAATGTGGTGCAATCAGCAACACTTTCACTTTACGCCAATTTACCCCTTTGGCACTTAATGCCCCACGGGTTAATAATAAAATCAAACTTAAATAAGCAAAGCCAGCGTGGCTATGAATTAATTTTGGTAAAATTTCTAACATTTAACCCTCTGCAATTTCTGTTTTTAAGTATTGGAAAATCTCACGATAGGCTTTCGGTGCTTTATTCGCTTCTTTCTCTTTTTGTGCCGAACGAATGAGATTGCGTAAATGTTGGCGATCTAATTGTGGGTATTCATCCATTAAGTGATTTAATGATGCATCGCCCATCTCAATAAGCTGATCACGGACTAATTCAAGTTTATGCAATAACGCTTGTTGCTGGTTATGGCGGTTTTTAATTTTATCTAATGCCTCTTGGATCGGTTCAGGATCTCGGTTGCGAAGTAATTTCCCGATAAATTGAATTTGACGGCGGCGAGCTTCTAATTTAAAAGTTTGTGCTTGGCGTACCGCATCTTTTAAATCTTCATCAAGAGGAATTTTCTCTAAATTTTGTGGGCTAAGTTCGATTAGCTCTGCGCCAAGTTTTTTCAGTTGCTCTGAATCACGTTTGATTTCACTTTTACTGACCCAAATAATTTCTTCATCTTCATCAGTCCAATCAATTTCATTTTTACTACGTTTTTTTGCCATTATTGCTCCAGATTTATTACAAAAATTTTACCTAGTTTAACAGAAATTTAGGGTAGAATATATGCCAAAATTGATGACTCACATTGGAAAATTATGTCTTTAGTAACAAAACAAGAATTACAAACGCAAGAACAAGAACTTCGACAAGCGGTTGAATTTGCCCTGAATTTTGCCAAAAAAGCAGGTGCAGAAGCAGAGGTTAGTGTCACGAAAGTGGCAGGCTTATCGGTTTCAAGTCGCTTGGAACAGGTTGAAAATATTGAATTTAACAATGACGGCTCTTTAGGGATTTCCGTTTATTTAGGTAAGCGCAAAGGGAATGCTTCAACGTCCGATTTACAAACCGCTTCAATTCAACGAGCGGTGGAATCTGCTCTCGCTATTGCCAAATATACTTCAGAAGATGAATGTACGGGCTTAGCGGATAAAGAGGAAATGGCGTTTGAAGTGCCTGATTTGGAGCTTTATCATCAAGCGGATATTTCCGTTGAACAAGCATTAGAAATGGCGATCAAAACCGAAAATGCCGCTTTAAATGCCGATGAACATATTGTGAACAGTGAAGGTGCAAGTTTTAACTCGCATAGCGGTGTTCGTGTTTATGGAAATACGCACGGCATGTTCCAAAGCTACCTTTCTAGCCGTTATTCACTTTCGTGTAGTGTGATTTCTGCCTATGAAGATCAGCTTGAACGAGATTATGAATATACGATTTCACGTGAATTCGAGAAATTACAATCACCGGAATTGGTAGGGCAGCAAGCTGCATTTAAGGCGGTAGATCGTTTAAATCCCCAAAAAATCAAAACCTGTGAAGTCCCTGTGATTTATTATAACGATGTTGCCACCGGGCTAGTCGGGCATCTTGCCGGAGCGATTAGCGGTGGTGCTTTATACAGAAAATCCAGCTTCTTGCTCGATCACCTTGGTAAGCAAATTCTACCGGAATGGTTTGCGATTTCGGAAAGACCACATTTATTACGTCAACTCGCATCATCAGCTTTTGATAGCGAAGGTGTAAAAACACAAAATCGAGAAATTATTACCGAAGGTGTATTACAAACCTATTTAATGACCAGTTATTCGGCTCGTAAAATGGGGTTAAAAACAACAGGACACGCCGGTGGTATTCATAACTGGCTTGTAAAACCAAACCGTACCGGTGGCTTAGATGCTTTACTCAAAGAAATGGGTACAGGTCTATTGGTAACGGAGTTTCTTGGTTCGGCTATCAATGCCGTAACGGGAGAGTACTCTAGAGGTGCAGCAGGTTTTTGGGTCGAGAATGGCGAAATCCAATATCCTGTTGCAGAAATTACTATTGCCGGACAACTTCAAGAAATGTTTAAAAATATTGTTGCAGTCGCAGATGATATTGAACACCGTTCAAATATTCAGACTGGTTCAATTTTAATTGAGAAAATGAAAGTGTCTGGGGAGTAGTTGCAAGAAGAGGTTAAAAAATTAGATCTTTTACAAATTTAAAAGGGCAAATAAGTGATATTTGCCCTTTTTGCTAAATTTAGGCGAGTTTTGCGATTACCCAATCCAGCCCTGAATTAAAATCTTCCGTTAAATTTGGTCGGAGCTGTTCAAGGAGATCGATAAGAACATTTTTATCGGGATGACAAAGATTTATGTGCCCCACCTTTCTACCCGCTCGAACTTCTTTACCATACCAATGGAGTTGAGCAAAAGGAAGATTTAACCATTGGTTAGTATGCTCAATGCCGATAAGATTGACCATCACACTTGGTGCTATTGGTGTCAATTTGGGGGTTGGTAGGTCTAATAATGCTCTAAGGTGTAGTTCAAATTGACTAATTGAGCAGCCTAATTGGGTCCAGTGGCCACTATTGTGTACACGCGGTGCAAGTTCATTGATGAGAAGTTTATCTCCCACCACAAAACATTCCATTGCCATGACACCTACATAATCCAATTCTTGCATAATCGCGCCAAGCATTTTTTCAGCTTGAGCTTGGAATATGTCCTGATTAGGTAGCGTTACATCTGATACACTGTAACGTAAAATACCATTTTGTTGGAGGTTATGCGTAATAGGGTAGAAGCGTGTTGAACCATCTCTAAATCTTGCACCTACCACTGAAATCTCGCCATCAAAGGGAATGAATTTTTCGACAATCACTTCGCCGAATAGATCATCGGTAATTTGGTCGGTATTTTCTGCGGTAACGATCCATTGCCCTCTGCCGTCATACCCTCCTGTACGGCGTTTAACAACGACTTTCTCGCCAATTTCGGTAAAAATTTGCTGCCACTGCGCTTTATTCTCAAGAAGTTTCCACGGAGAAGTAGAAAGATTTAACTGATTGAGTAGGCTTTTTTGTGTAAAACGATCCGCTAAACGTCCGAAAACATTAAGGTTCACAAAATTTTTGTGATTACCTAACAGTTGGGTAAGCGGTGTATCTGCCCAGCGTTCAATTTCTGCTGTAATAATGCTGTTTTCTTCAAGTTCAAAAACATCCGCATCGAAGGCAAGTGGTTTAACTTCAATATCTAGTGGTGCACCTGCATAGCGTAACATTCTGCCAAGTTGTCCGTTTCCTAGAACATAAATGGGTGGGTAGATTGCACTTTTTTGCATTTGAATTAACCTCGTAAAATTAGAAGTAGTCGGCTAATGGTTTTTCTCGTTGCTGATTAAGCAATACCATTAACTTGATGCGGGCTTTTTGACCGCTTAACCCCGTGGTAAAAATAACGCCTTGTTGTTTAAGTTGTTTTCCTCCCCCAACATAATCATACACGTCTTGTGTTACTCCGTGAAAGGCTCTAGAAACAAGTACAACAGGAATGCTGTTTTCTAATAAGGCTTTAACACCTTTTAAACTAGCCGGCGGTAAATTTCCAGCACCTAAGGCTTCAATAACCACACCATCACAACCGTGATGAGCAAGTTGCTCTAATAGGAAACTATCCATTCCGGCATAGGCTTTAACGAGTTGAATGTTCGATTTGGTAATTTCACGAATCGGGAAGCGTTCGTAATGGCTTAGTTGTTGGAAATAAAGCACTTTATTTTTTGCTATTAATCCACAAGGACCAAACGTTGGTGTTTGGAATGTCGCTACGTTAGTCGTATGCGTTTTGGTAACAAACTTCGCATTATGAACTTCATCGTTCATTACAACTAAAACGCCTTTTCCTTTGGACTCTTCACTTAACGCAACTAAAATTGCGCTTTGGAGGTTGATTAAGCCGTCCGCCCCTAATTCGTTACTTGAACGCATTGCACCGGTAATGGCAACAGGAACATTGATGTTTAGAGCTAAATCAAGAAAATAAGCGGTTTCTTCGAGCGTATCGGTGCCGTGGGTGATCACGATACCGTCAAAATGTTCTTCGTTTACCGCTTTTTCAATACGACTTTTAAGCAATAACCAATGTTCAAGGTTAATATGTGGAGAAGGCACATTTAAAACAGCTTCTTGAGAGAGTTCCGCTGGATGATTTAAACGCTCAAGCGCATCTAATAATGGATTACGAGCAGAAGGGGAGACTTTTCCATCTTCCCCTTCGCTCATCGAAATGGTGCCGCCTGTGTGTAAAATAAGAATACGTTTTGCCATATTATTCTGCTTATTCCACTCGAGGATCCGGATTATCTAAAACCAGCTGGGTTTGAGCGTGGCGGAAGGCATGTAATTTTGCAGCAAACTCTGGTTTGAATGCGGCTAAAATTTGTGCTGCAAGTAGCCCCGCATTTGCTGCACCGGCAGGACCAATTGCCAATGTACCGACCGGAATACCTTTTGGCATCTGTACGATAGAGTAAAGACTATCAACGCCGCTTAACATTGAGCTTTTAACAGGAACGCCAAGTACCGGGACAATAGTTTTAGCTGCAATCATACCTGGTAAATGTGCCGCACCGCCTGCGCCTGCAATAATCACTTTATAGCCGTTTTTTTCGGCATTTTCAGCAAAAGAGAAGAGTTTATCCGGCGTGCGGTGTGCAGAAACAACTTCAACGTGGTAGGGTAATTCGAATTGATCTAAAATTTGGGTTGCTTCGGACATGGTTGCCCAGTCGCTTTTAGATCCCATAACAATAGCAATTTCAGGACGATTCATTTTTTCTTTTCCATGATTTAAAAAATTGTGCATAAGCATACCACAAAAGGCAATCGGTTGCCTGTCTATTTTTATGTTATGTTTCAAGCGGTTAATTTTTGTGATTATATTACAAAGATATGGGGCTATTCATCTAAATGGCTGTTTAAATGCTATTATTTTGATAGTAGCTTATGTTATAATAACCTACTATTCTTAAATGAGTTATCGGAGAAGTAATAATGACAAACAGTGCAAATAAACGTTCTGTAACCACACTTTTTTCAGAAAAGACGGATATTTATAGTCATCAGGTGCGTATTGTATTAGCTGAAAAAGGCGTACCTTATGAGATTGAGAACATCGCTCCCGATACCATTTCAGAAGACCTTGCTGAAGTGAATCCTTATGGTAGCGTACCAACTTTAGTGGATCGTGATTTAGTGTTATTTAATTCACGTATTATTATGGAGTATTTGGATGAGCGTTTTCCACATCCGCCGTTAATGCCGGTTTACCCTGTTTCACGTGCTAAATGCCGTTTAACCATGTTCCGTATTGAACAAGACTGGTACTCATTGATCGATATCGTAAATAAAGATCCTGCTTCAGCGGAAGGACAAAAAGCATTAGCCCAATTACGCGATGAAATTCTTGGTCTTGCTCCGGTTTTTGAAGCAATGCCGTATTTTATGAGTGAAGAATTCAGCCTAACAGACTGCTATATTGCACCGTTACTTTGGAGAATGGTTAATTTAGGTGTTGAATTTACCGGAAATGGTGCGAAACCAATTAAAAACTATATGAGCCGTGTGTTTGCACGTGATAGTTTTGTTCAATCTGTTGGTGGTGCGGCTCCAAAACATTTAATGGATGATAAAGATTAATGAAACCGTTACGTCCTTACGTTTATTACGCTTACTATAATTGGATTACAGATAACGATAATACGCCTTACTTACTCGTGAATTGCGATTATCCGAATGTGGATGTGCCAATGGAGTATGTACGTGAAGGGAAAATTATTTTAAATATTGCCCAACGTTCTATCGGTAATTATGTCGTCAATGATGAAAGTATTAGCTTTAGCGCTAGATTTCAGGGAATGTTGCGAGATATTTATATTCCATTCGGCGCTGTTGAAGCGTTATATGCACAAGAAACCGGCGATGGAATTATGTTCCAAGAAGAAGCTTATTATAGTGAACAAAGCTATTTAGAAAGAACCTCTATAGCAGAAAGCAATGAGGTAAAAGCTAAAAAAGTTGTGAAGAAAAAATCCTCACATCTGAAGCTAGTTAAGTAATTGATTTTTAAACCTCAATAAATTCATTTTTATTGAGGTTTTTTATTATGAATTTGATAATCGCTCTTCCAAAAATTTGTAAATTTAGAGTAAAATCAAACCGCTTATCAGAAATAAGTTGTGCTTTCACAACACCAAGTTACAGGAATGAATATGACATTAAAAATTGCAATCGTGGGTGCAGGCGGAAGAATGGGGCGTAACCTTATTCAAGCTGTACAAAATATGGATGGGGTAGAATTAGGGGCGGCATTTGAACGTCAAGGCTCATCACTCATTGGCTCTGACGCAGGAGAAGTGGCTGGTATCGGACACTTAGGGGTAAAAATTGCGGAGAATTTAGCGGAACAAGCTGATCATTTTGATGTGTTAATTGATTTCACTCGCCCTGAAGGCACTTTAGCACACCTCCAATTCTGCGTGGCACATCAGAAAAAAATGATTATCGGCACGACGGGATTTGATGATGCTGGTAAAGAAGCGATCAAAGAAGCTTCAGAAAAAATAGGCATCGTATTTGCATCTAATTATAGTGTAGGTGTGAATTTAGTTTTCAAATTACTCGAAAAAGCGGCAAAAGTGATGGGCGATTATTGTGATATTGAAGTCATTGAAGCGCATCATCGTCATAAAGTCGATGCACCATCAGGTACGGCATTATCAATGGGCGAACATATCGCTAAAACGTTAGGTCGTGATTTAAAAACACACGGTGTTTTTGCTCGTGAAGGCATTACCGGCGAACGCAAGCGTGATGAAATTGGTTTTGCAACTATTCGTGCCGGTGATGTGGTTGGCGAACATAGTGTTTGGTTTGCTGATGAGGGCGAACGCGTTGAAATCGCTCATAAAGCCTCTAGCCGTATGACATTTGCGAACGGTGCAGTACGTGCGGCAAAATGGTTAGCGGATAAAAACAATGGCTTATTTGATATGACTGATGTGCTAAATCTGAACCAATTATAGACGTTGAAAGGAAGATGAAATGACAAAATTTAATAATATTGAAACAACATTAGTTCAGCTTGGTAACCGCTCTGATCCTCGTACAGGAGCTGTTGCAACGCCGATTATATTATCGACCGCTTACGGACGCGAAGGGCTTGGCGAATCAACAGGCTGGGATTATACTCGTACTAAAAACCCTACCCGTGCCGTATTAGAACAAGGCATTGCCGATTTAGAAGGTGGCGATGCGGGTTTTGCGATGTCTTCAGGTATGGCTGCAATTCAATTAGTGATGTCGCTTTTCAAAGCACCTGATGAATGGATTATTTCAAGCGATGTTTATGGTGGTTCATACCGCTTATTTGATTTTAGCCATAAAAATCACGGCACATTAAAACCAGTTTATGTGAATACAGCCGATTTAAATGCGATTGAAGCAGCAATTACGCCAAATACAAAGGCGATTTTTGTTGAAACACCTTCAAATCCTCTTATGGAAGAGTGTGATGTTGCCGCTATTTCAAAAATTGCGAAAAAACACAATTTAATGTTAATTGTGGATAATACCTTCTTAACGCCGGTATTATTCCGCCCGATTGAACACGGTGCTGATATTGTGATTCATAGTGCGACTAAATACTTAGCAGGGCATAATGATGTGTTAGCTGGTTTGATTGTTGCCAAAGATTCGGAAGCAACGAAAGTCAATGGGCAGAACTTAACGGAACGTTTATTTTATTTCCAAAACTGTGCCGGTGCGGTGCTTTCTCCGTTTGATTCTTATCTAGCCGTTCGTGGCTTAAAAACCTTGGCATTACGTATGGAACGCCATCAATCAAATGCAACGGAATTAGCAAAATTCTTAAAAGAGCAACCGGAAATTGATAGTGTGTTATATTCGGGTAAAAGTGGTATGTTATCTTTCCGCTTACAAAAAGAAGAGTGGGTGCCATTATTTTTAAAAGCGATGAAGCTTATTACCTTTGCAGAAAGCTTAGGGGGAACAGAGAGCTTTATTACTTATCCGGCAACACAAACGCATATGGATATTCCGGAACAGGAGCGTATTGCTCGTGGTATTACCAATACCTTATTACGCTTCTCAGTGGGTTTAGAACACGTGGAAGATTTAAAAGCGGACTTACGTAGAGCGTTTGATCAATTGAAATAATCATCTCTATAGAATAAAAGGCATACTATTATATAGTATGC
This sequence comes from Actinobacillus porcitonsillarum, assembly GCF_003101015.1. Taxonomy (NCBI): domain Bacteria; kingdom Pseudomonadati; phylum Pseudomonadota; class Gammaproteobacteria; order Pasteurellales; family Pasteurellaceae; genus Actinobacillus; species Actinobacillus porcitonsillarum. Next base: position 1,692,383 of record NZ_CP029206.1, read on the forward strand.
TTTTTATTTAAAAATCATTTGCATTTAGATTTATTGTTTCATATAATGGTAAAACCATAATTAAAAAAGGGAGATTTATCTAAATGAAAAAACTTTTAATTGCATTAACTACATTATTTATTACCGCAATGCCTCTTTCGGCTAAACCATTTAAAGTGGTTACGACCTTTACGGTTATTCAAGACATTGCTCAAAATGTCGCAGGGGATAAGGCGGTGGTCGAATCGATCACCAAACCAGGTGCGGAAATCCACGATTATCAACCAACGCCACAGGATATTGTGAAAGCACAATCTGCGGATTTGGTGTTGTGGAATGGTATGAACCTTGAAAGTTGGTTTGAGCGTTTCTTTGCACAGGTGAAAGATAAGCCTGCGGTTGTGGTAACGGAAGGCATTGAGCCAATTTCAATCTACGAAGGACCTTACAAAGATAAGCCAAACCCACACGCTTGGATGTCTACGAAAAATGCCTTGATTTATATTGAGAATATTCGCCAAGCCTTAGTAAAATACGATCCAGCAAATGCTGAAGCCTATAATGCGAATGCAAAAGCCTATGCCGATAAGATCGTTGCCTTAGATCAGCCGTTGCGTGAGCGTTTGGCAAAAGTACCTGAAGCACAACGTTGGTTAGTGACGAGCGAAGGGGCGTTTAGCTATCTTGCTAGAGATTATGGCTTCAAAGAGTTATATCTTTGGGCGATTAACCAAGATGAACAAGGTACGCCAAAACAGATCCGCAAAGTGATCGACCAAGTGCGTAAACATCAAATTCCAGTGGTATTTAGCGAAAGTACCATTTCAGATAAACCGGCTAAACAAGTGGCAAAAGAGAGTAAAGCACGCTATGGCGGTGTGTTATATGTGGACTCTCTCTCAACCAAAGATGGCAAAGTACCAACCTATATTGATTTACTTAATGTGACGGTAAGTACTATTGTTGCTGGATTTGAAAAATAAAACGATTTGGGCGAACCGCTTTGGTTCGCCCTACATTTACAAAATAGGATTACCTAACAAATATGAACATTCCCCTGAGTTCTCTTTCTGTTTCTGATGTCACCGTTCGTTATAGCAACGGACACACGGCAATTCACGATGTTACTTTTCGCCTTGACGGCGGCACAATCTGTGCATTACTTGGGGTGAACGGCAGTGGCAAATCAACCTTATTTAAAAGCATTATGGGCTTAGTTCAGCCAAAAGGAAAGATTGAATTATGCGGACTGCCTGTCAATCAAGCCTTAAAACGCAATCTTGTTGCTTATGTGCCACAAAGTGAAGAAGTGGACTGGCAATTTCCTGTATCGGTTTATGATGTAGTAATGATGGGGCGTTATGGCTATATGAATTTTCTGCGTATCCCTTCTGCTGTGGATAAGCAAAAAGTTGCGGAAGCAATGGATCGGGTCAATATTGCTCACCTTGCGGATCGTCAAATCGGCGAGCTTTCTGGGGGGCAGAAAAAACGCGTGTTTTTAGCACGTTCGCTTGCTCAAGAGAGCAAAATTATCTTACTTGACGAACCTTTCACTGGCGTGGACGTAAATACCGAAAATGCGATCATCGATCTGCTCAAACAGCTTCGGGATAGCGGTCACTTAATCCTTGTTTCTACCCATAATTTAGCCGCCGTACCAAGTTTTTGTGATCAAGCGGTAATGATTAATCGCACAGTGTTGGCAACAGGAACGATCGAAACAACATTCACCCCTGAAAATCTTGAGCGAGTGTTTGGCGGTGTCTTGCGTTATCAGCAGTTACTCGGAGAACATAAGGAATAATCAATGCTTGAGTTACTGCTAGAACCTTTTTCCTACGATTATATGTTTAAAGCGATTGTGGTAAGCGGTGCAATCGGGGCGGTCTGTGCTTTTTTATCTGCCTATTTAATGCTCAAAGGCTGGTCGCTGATTGGTGATGCCTTATCGCACGCCGTTGTTCCTGGTGTAGCACTGGCTTATGCCCTGTCCTTGCCTTATGCTGTCGGGGCTTTCTTTTCGGGATTTCTTGCCACTATTGCTATCTTAGTGGTTAAATCCGTCACAAAATTACGAGAAGATGCGGTAATTGGCTTTATTTTTACCACCTTTTTTGCCTTAGGTTTATTGATTATTTCTATCAATCCAACGTCCGTTAATGTGCAATCCATCATTCTCGGCAATATCTTAGGCATTGCCGATGAAGATATGCTACAAGTGGTGATTATTTTATCGGTGTCACTCTTTTTTCTAGTGATTTATTGGAAAGATTTATTACTTGTCTTTTTTGATGAAATTCAAGCCAAAGCCGTAGGCATTTCGCCGATGCGACTTAAAGTGCTGTTTTTTAGCCTACTCAGCGCCTGTATCGTTGCTGCATTACAAAGTGTCGGTGCAATTTTAGTGATCGCAATGGTTGTTACACCAGGGGCAACGGCGTATTTATTAACGGATAAATTCGGCAAATTATTGATTATCGCAATTTCACTTGGCGGTTTTAGTGGATTTGTTGGTGCTTATTTAAGCTATTTTGCTGATGGTGCGACAGGTGGATTTATTGTCACGCTACAAACCCTACTGTTTTTATTAGCGTTCTTCTTCGCCCCTAAATATGGTTTAGTTTCACGCAAATTTGCAAAAAATCCAGCAAAACTGACCGCTTGTCAAGGGGGAGAATAATGGACGCACTCTATCAATGGTTTGCTGAACCGCTTGCTTTCCCTTTTATACAACAAGCCTTAGTTATCGGTATTGTGGTTGCCCTAATCTGTGCCGTGTTGTCCTGCTATTTGGTACTAAAAGGTTGGTCGCTAATGGGAGATGCCATCTCACACGCCGTATTACCAGGGATAGTGATTGCCTATCTGCTAGCCATTCCATTAGCAATCGGGGCTTTTGTTTCGGGTATTTTTTGTGCCGTTGCAGTGGGTTATCTCAAAGAAAATAGTCGCATTAAAGAAGATACGGTAATGGGGATCGTCTTTTCTGGAATGTTTGCGTTAGGTTTGGTGATGTTTGCCAAAGTTGAAACCGATCAACATCTAATGCACATCTTATTTGGCGATCTGCTTGGGATTACCGACAATGAATTTTACCAAACTCTCGCCATTTCCTTAGTGGTATTATTTGTTATCTTAGTAAAACGCCGAGATTTCCTACTATATTGCTTTGATGCTAGCCACGCTCGCACCGTTGGCTTTAATATCAAAGTGTTACATTACAGCTTACTGGTGTTATTGGCATTAGTGATTATTAGTGCAATGCAAGTGGTCGGCGTGATTTTAGTGGTGGCAATGTTGATTACCCCAGGGATCACAGGCTATACACTTGCCAAACGCTTTGACCGAATGTTGCTGATCGCCATTTTCACTGCGGTAAATAGTGCTTTCTGGGGCGTGTTTTTAAGTTTCCATTTCGATGTCGCCACAGGACCTTGTATTGTATTGTTGCAAGCGGTAGGATTTTTAATTGCACTTGCAATAAGTCGATTTGCAGTATTTCATAGATAAAAAAATCCCCCTCAATGGGGGATTTTTCATTAGAACGCAACGCTTTCTTTTAGGCTGACTGTCAAGTTAAATACAAGATTATCGGCATTGCCATCTTTGCTATCTAAACAATAATAGCCTTCACGTTCAAATTGATAGCCTTGTTCTGCTTTTGCATTCGCTAAACTTGGCTCAACAAAACCTTGTTTAACTACTAACGATGTTGGATTTACCACAGAACAAATATCTTCTTCCGCACCTGGATTTGCAACGGTAAACAAGCGGTCGTAAATACGGAACTCTGCAGGTTTATTATGTACCGCAGATACCCAATGAATTACGCCTTTCACTTTGCGTCCGTCTGCAGGATTTTTACCTAAGGTTTCCGGATCGTAGGTGCAATAAATTGTTGTAATTTGACCGCTTGCATCTTTTTCTACACGTTCTGCTTTAATCACATAGGCATTACGTAAGCGAACTTCTTTACCTAATACAAGGCGTTTGTACTGTTTGTTCGCTTCTTCACGGAAGTCTGCTTCATCAATGTAAAGTTCACGGGTAAATGGTAATTGACGGCTGCCAAGTTCTTCACGATTTGGGTGATTTGGTGCAGTCAGCCACTCTTCGCCTTCAAAGTTTTCAATCACCACTTTAACAGGGTTAATTACAGCCATTGCACGAGGTGCGTTGGTATTTAAGTCATCACGAATACAAGACTCTAACGCACTGTATTCCACCACGTTATCTTGTTTTGTTACACCAATACGGCGGCAGAATTCACGGATAGACTCAGGAGTATAACCGCGGCGGCGTAAACCTGAAATCGTCGGCATACGCGGGTCGTTCCAACCATCAACAATACCGTCATTCACTAATTTCAACAGTTTACGTTTAGAGGTTAATGTGCCTTCTAAATTTAAACGTGAGAATTCGTACTGATGCGGTAGTGGGCGTTCAATACTGATGTTGTCTAATACCCAATCGTATAAACGGCGATTATCTTGGAACTCTAATGTACAGAGTGAGTGAGTAATACGCTCAATCGCATCTGAAATACAGTGGGTAAAGTCGTACATTGGGTAAATGCACCATTTATCGCCTGTTTGGTGGTGGCTCGCAAATTTGATACGGTATAACACAGGATCACGCATGACGATAAATGGCGAAGCCATATCAATTTTCGCACGCAAGCTCATTTTACCTTCTTCGATTTCGCCGTTTTTCATTTTTTCGAATAACGCTAAGTTTTCTTCAATCGGGCGATCACGATATGGGCTGTTTTTACCTGGCTCAGTTAATGTACCACGATATTCACGCATTTCTTCTGGAGAAAGTTCATCAACATAGGCTAAGCCTTTGTTGATTAATTCAATCGCATAACCGTAAAGCTGATCGAAATAATCAGAGGCATAACGAGGTTCGCCTTCCCATTCAAAGCCTAACCATTTCACATCTTCTTTGATTGAATCAACGTATTCCACGTCTTCTTTAACAGGGTTGGTATCGTCAAAGCGTAAGTTACATAAGCCTTTATAATCTTCTGCGATCCCGAAGTTTAAACAGATAGATTTAGCGTGACCGATATGCAAATAACCATTTGGCTCAGGTGGGAAACGGGTATAGACGTTATTATGTTTTCCTGATGCTAAATCTTCATCAATGATATGGGTAATAAAGTTTGCACGCACATCTTCGTGCGTTAAAATCTCTTCGCTCATAATTATCTCTTATAAATTTAAGTAAAATATCCTGATATTCTACACTGTATTTACACTGAATTAAAGGAACTCATCAAAGCGGTTAAAAAAGAAAATAATTTTGCAAAAACATTTGACTTTATTTTCTTTTCCTCTATAATAGCCCACATCAGACGCGGGGTGGAGCAGCTTGGTAGCTCGTCGGGCTCATAACCCGAAGGTCGTTGGTTCAAATCCAGCCCCCGCAACCAGTTTTGTAGGCTCACATTCCTGATTAGGTCTGTGAGCTTTGTTTTATGTAGTTTATCTTGAAAATTGCAAAATAAAGCATAAAACAAACCGCTTTCACGTTTTAAAAAACAGTTAAAGTGGCTGGTACAATATATTTCGTATCATAAAGAGCTGGTAAGGCTCTTTTTTTATATCTGGAGAAAATTCTTTGGCAACCTTAGAACAAAAATTAACAGAATTAACGCAAGATACCATTGAAGCAATGGGATGCGAGTTAGTTGGTATTGAATGTCAGCGTGCAGGTCGTTTTTTAACGGTGCGTTTATATATCGATAAAGAAGGCGGTGTAACCATTGACGATTGTAGTGATGTTAGCCGTCAAGTCAGTGCAATTTTAGACGTGGAAGATCCGATTGCAGATAAATATAACCTTGAAGTTTCTTCGCCTGGTCTAGATCGCCCATTATTTACGTTAGCACATTATGAACGTTTTGTAGGGCGTGAAATTACCATTCATTTACGTATTCCGATGTTCGATCGCCGTAAATGGCAAGGTAAATTGGAAAAAGTGGATGGCGATTTAATTACCCTTATTGTGGATAATGAAGAACGTCAATTTGCTTTCGGCAATATTCAAAAGGCAAATTTAGTACCAGTGTTTAATTTTTAACTTAACCAAATCTATTTTTTAGAGAGAAATTCCATGAGTAAAGAGATTCTTTTTGCCGCAGAAGCGGTTTCAAATGAAAAGCAATTACCAAAAGAAGCAATTTTTGAAGCATTAGAAACCGCTTTAACAATTGCAACGAAAAAAAGCAGTGAGTTAGATATTGACGTTCGTGTTGTTGTTGATCGTAAAACCGGTAGTTTCCAAACTTTCCGCCGTTGGTTAGTGGTAGAAGACGTGCACAATATGACACGTGAAATTAGCCTTGAAGCAGCACAATTTGAAAATCCAGACATTCAATTAGGCGATGTCGTTGAAGACGAAGTTGAATCTATCGAATTTGGCCGTGTGGCGATTCAAACTTTCGGTCAAGTTGTTAAAACAAAAATTCGTGAAGCTGAAAAAGGCAAAATCATTGATGAATTCCGTTCGGATGAAGGCAAAATTATTAGTGCTACAGTTAAGAAAGTCACTCGTGATAACATTTTCCTTGAATTACAAGGTAAAACAGAAGACATCAAAGGCGAAGCTGTGATTGCTCGTGAAGATATGCTTCCTCGTGAAAACTTCCGTCCGGGTGACCGTGTTCGTGGGGTTTTATATGCGATCAAACCAGAATCGAAAGGACCACAAATTTTCTTAACTCGTGCTAAACCGGTAATGCTTACTGAGTTATTTAAATTAGAAGTACCGGAAATTGGCGAACAAACTATCGAAATTAAAGGTGCAGCTCGTGATCCGGGTTCTCGTGCAAAAATTGCAGTAAAAAGCAATGATAAACGTATTGACCCAGTAGGTGCTTGCGTGGGGATGCGTGGTGCACGTGTTCAAGCGATCAGCAATGAATTAGGTGGTGAGCGTGTTGATATCGTGTTATGGGATGATAATCCTGCACAATTTGTTATCAATGCAATGGCGCCAGCAGATGTAAGCTCAATTACGATTAACGATGAAACTCACTCGATGGATATCGCAGTTGAAGCGAAAAATTTAGCGCAAGCAATCGGTCGCAACGGTCAGAACGTTCGTCTAGCAACTCAATTAACGGGTTGGACATTAAATGTGATGACGGTTGAAGAGTTAGAGAAGAAAAACCAAGAAGAAGACGGTAAAGTTATCAATTTATTAACATCAGCGTTAGAAATTGATGAAGAATTTGCACAAGTGTTAATTGAAGAAGGGTTTACCTCTTTAGAAGCGATTGCTTATGTCCCAGTGGATGCTTTAACAGCAATTGATGGTTTAGAAGATGAAGATCTTGTTGAGGAACTCCAAACTCGTGCGAAAAATGCAATCACCAAACAAGCATTAGCGGAAGAAGAAGCATTAAAACAAGCGCATATTGATGAGAAATTATTAAATCTTGAAGGTATGGAACGCCATATTGCCTTTAGATTGGCAGAAAAAGGTATTACTACGCTTGAAGATCTTGCTGAACAAGGCACTGACGAATTAGCGGATATTGAAGAATTATCTGCAGAAGCAGCCGGTGAATTAATTATGGCAGCTCGTCAAATTTGTTGGTTTAGCTAAGAGAGGAATTTGTAATGACAGAACAAACAGAGAAAAAAACGCTTTCCCTAGGTGGTGCACGTAAAACCAACAAGGTAAGTGCGACAACAACAGCCGGTAAAACAAAAGCGGTTGAAGTAAAAGAGAAAAAAGTAAAAATTGATGCGAAAGCGTTAAAAGAAAAAGCTGAAGCAGAAGCAAAATTAGCAGCTGAAAAAGCTGCTAAAGAAAAAGCGGAAAAAGAAGCAAAAGAGGCTGCAGAGAAAGCTGCTCAAGAAGCAAAAGCTAAAGAAGAAGCAGTGAAAAAAGAAGAAGCTGAAAAGCAAGAAGCCGCTAAGAAAGCTGCACATAGCGTGCCGGTTATGCCAAATAGTAAGCCCAAAACGGTAGCACCAAAAGCAGAACAACCAAAACAAGAGAAAGCGGTTGATCCTGAAAAAGAAGCGAAGAAAAAAGAAGAAGCAGAGCTTCGCCGTAAACAAGAAGAATTAGCCCGTCAAAAAGCAGAAATGGATGCAAAACGTGCTGCAGAAAATGCTCGCCGTTTAGCGGAAATTGAGCGTGAAGAGTCTATGGATAGCGGTAATGATGATTATGAAGATGATCGCTTTACCTCTAGCTATGCACGTGATGCAGATCGTGATAATGATCGCCGTAGTGAAGGTAATCGTGGTCGTAATGGTAAAACCGGTGTTGCAAAAGCGAAAAAAGGTCGTGAAGATGATAAAAACGAGCGCAATGCGGATCGTCGTAATCAGAAAGACCAAAAAGGCAAGGGTAAAAACGGTAAAAAAGGTGCTGCTTTACAGCAAGCCTTTACTAAACCAGCTCAAGTGGTTAAAGCAGATGTTGTTCTTGGCGAAACCATCACTGTTGCTGAATTAGCCAACAAAATGGCAGTAAAAGCAACAGAAATCATTAAAACCATGATGAAAATGGGCGAAATGGTAACGATCAACCAAGTTATCGACCAAGAAACGGCGCAACTTGTTGCTGAAGAGATGGGACACAAAGTTATTATTCGTAAAGAAAATGAACTTGAAGAGGCGATTTTAGAAGACCGCGACTTACACGCAGAACAAGTGACTCGTGCGCCGGTTGTAACAATCATGGGACACGTTGACCACGGTAAAACCTCATTGCTTGACTACATTCGTAAAGCGAAAGTGGCAGCAGGCGAGGCTGGCGGTATTACTCAGCACATCGGTGCTTACCACGTTGAAACTGATGACGGTAAGATGATTACTTTCTTAGATACACCGGGACACGCAGCATTTACTTCAATGCGTGCACGTGGTGCAAAAGCAACGGATATTGTGGTGCTTGTTGTTGCTGCGGACGATGGCGTAATGCCACAAACCATTGAAGCAATCCAACACGCTAAAGCAGCAGGTGCACCAATTGTGGTTGCGGTAAACAAAATTGATAAACCGGAAGCAAATCCGGATCGTGTAGAACAAGAGTTATTACAACACGAAGTAATTTCTGAAAAATTCGGTGGTGACGTACAATTTGTACCGGTATCAGCGAAAAAAGGTTTAGGTATTGATGAATTGCTTGAAGCGATCTTACTTCAATCAGAAGTATTAGAGCTTACCGCCGTGAAAGAAGGTATGGCAAGCGGTGTTGTTATCGAATCTTACCTTGATAAAGGTCGTGGTCCGGTTGCAACCATTCTTGTTCAATCCGGTACTTTAAACAAAGGCGATATCGTACTTTGTGGTTTCGAGTACGGTCGTGTACGTGCGATGCGTGATGAAAACGGTAAAGACGTGAATTCGGCTGGTCCATCTATTCCTGTTGAGGTGCTTGGTCTTTCTGGTGTGCCTGCAGCCGGTGATGAAGCAACCGTTGTACGTGATGAGAAAAAAGCACGTGAAGTAGCGTTATATCGTCAAGGCAAATTCCGTGAAGTGAAACTGGCTCGTCAGCAAAAAGCGAAACTTGAAAATATGTTTAGCAATATGACAGAAGGCGATGTGGCAGAATTGAATGTTATTGTTAAAGCAGACGTACAAGGTTCTGTCGAAGCGATTGTTCAAGCATTACATGAGCTTTCAACTGATGAAGTAAAAGTGAAAGTAGTAGGTTCTGGTGTTGGTGGTATTACCGAAACTGATGCAACTTTAGCGGCAGCTTCTAATGCAATTATGGTAGGCTTTAATGTTCGTGCAGATGCATCAGCACGCCGTGTGATTGAGAGCGAAAACATTGATTTACGTTATTATTCAATTATTTATGAATTATTAAACGAAATCAAAGCAGCAATGAGCGGTATGTTACAACCTGAATTCAAGCAAGAAATCATTGGCTTGGCAGAAGTCCGTGATGTCTTCCGTCATCCGAAATTTGGTGCAATCGCAGGTTGTATGGTAACCGAAGGTGTAGTAAAACGTAACAACCCAATCCGCGTATTACGTGACAACGTGGTGATTTTTGAAGGTGAGCTAGAATCTCTCCGCCGCTTCAAAGATGACGTTTCAGAAGTGCGTAACGGTATGGAATGTGGTATTGGCGTGAAAAACTACAACGATGTAAAAGTCGGCGACCAAATCGAGGTATTCGAAGTGGTTGAAGTAAAACGTTCGATCTAATCATATATTTATAAAAATATCTTGATATGCTAAATAAGCGGTCTGATTTTGGGAGTATTTTGCAAAAACTTTCAATTTCTGGCCGCTTGTTAGCAATTATGTCTGAATATCAATTGCCTTATGGAACAACAGCGGAAGTAGCAGTTTATACGGAACATGCTCATCATTTAGCGATGATGCGTAAAATTCTTCTACGTATGAATAGCTGGAAAACTATCTCTTCTAGATCATTAATTTAACGGGCGAGAGATCGCACGTTCAAGCGATAAGATTTTTTGTTTTTCGGTATTATGTAGCAATGCACAACCTCTTAATTTGATAAAATAGCATAGTAAGGACGCCAGCGTGGCGTCCCTACGTATATCTTGTGCAACTGCTACATAATAGCGTTTATTTTGCAAATTTAATGAGAAATTTTACCGCTTGTAATAATTAAGAAAAAAAGGAAATGTATGATTAAAGCAGTGATTTTTGATATGGATGGGACGTTGATTGACTCCCAACCCATTTGGTATCGAGTAAGTATCGATTTTTTCCAGAAAAATGGTTTCCCGATTACGATGGACGATATGATAAAGCTGACTGGCTCTCCGGTTGGAAAGCTTGTGGATTTTGTGCTACAAGCTCATGGACAAAAAGAGAAAGAGCGTGCTCAATTAGTAGCTGAATTGATGGATTATGCCGTCTCTGAAATTTTAGCGACTAAACCGTTAATGCCAAATGTTAAAGAGACATTGGCTTTTTTAAAACAACATCAAATAAAAATGGCGGTGGCTTCTGCTTCGCCTCGCAATATGCTACAAGGTATTGTTGAAAGTTGTGGCATTGCGGAGTATTTTGACTATTTAGCCTCTGCTGAAGATTTAGCATTTAATAAGCCCCATCCTGCCGTTTATTTACATGCCGCACAACAACTCGGCGTCTCTGCGGCAGAATGTTTTGCCGTAGAAGATTCTGTTTTGGGGATGATTTCAGGCAAAGCCGCAAGCATGAAAACGGTTGTGATTCCGGCACAAGCTGAATGGGATGATCCTCGCTGGTCTTTAGCAGATTTTAAATTAGCAAACATTGCTGAGTTGCCTACGTTACTCAATTTATAATCTTTACAGATAACTGTCATTTTAAACCGCTGAGAGGCGGTTTTTTGCTATGTATTACGCTACTTTAGTGGTAGAATTGTACAAATATCAATCTTATTGTGCATTTATTATAACAAAATTTAAAAGGAGACATTGATGAAGAAAGCGCTTAGATATTCAGAGGCGGCATTAGTATCATTATTAGCTACGGCTTGTAGTGGGGGAGGCAGTGGCTCACCAAGTCATGTAGAACCATCTAATAATGATTCTAAAAATATCGCCTCTTCAGATGTAACGATAATAGAGTCTACCGATACCACAATGGAGACGTCTGTTCCTGTAACAACCATCTACCATAATTCTGTCATTGAATTGACAGAAAAAGTCGCTTCACTTCCTGTTCCCCCAACACAAGAAGATGCTTTTAGAACAGATGTTTCAAATACTTCCAATGAGGAAAAAGTTGGAGATACTCCCCATGTTTCAACAGAACCAACAAAACAGGAAGAACATAGCTTAGAAGAAAGTTCACCTAAACCTGATGTGCCATCCGTTTCGGATAAAGAAAAGATTGAGGAAGTTTCTTCTGAGCCTGAAAAAACAGTTACAGTAAATGAAGAGAAAATTGAAGAAGGTACTTCTGCTTCAGTAGATACGACAGAACGAGAGGATGTGAGCGTTGAAGAGAGTATACTTGAAGGGGAAGTAACAAAGCCTATCTTTGAAGAAAGTTCACCTAAACCTGATGTGCCATCTGTTTCGGATAAAGAAAAGATTGAGGAAGTTTCTTCTGAACCTGAAAAAACAGTTACAGTAAAAGAAGATAAAATTGAAGAAGGTACTTCTGCTTCAGTAGATACGACAGAACAAGACGTAAAAGAGAACGAAGCAATTGAAGAGAATACAATAAACCCTATCGATGAAAAAACAGAAGAAAATGTAAGTTCTATAACTCCGCCACAGGAAAATGAGAGGGGCAGCCTGGTTACGAAGCATGTTTATCCAACAGGAGAATACAGACCAAAAGATCCTTCACGGATTTTTGATGAGGCGGATAGATATTCCTCTCAAAATGGTTTGATTGAAAAACTCCAACATCAAAACAACTCGGTTGTGAATGAACACAACCAAGTACATAATATCGGTGTAATTGATGTAGATTTTAGTTCAAGCAATGATACAGGTGATGCATTCTTATTTACAAATGGTAAGAATAGGTTGTTATTAAATCAAGGCTCGCCTCGAGTAGAAAAAGGAAATAAACATTCTCACGGAACAATGGCAGCAGGGGTTATTGCATTAAATAATAAAAATGCCTACATCTATGGCTATACAGCTGATTCAAATGGTATGGTAAGTGCATCAAATCAATACTATGATGCGGCTTATGAAAGAGGTATTAGAATTTTTAATAATTCTTATGGTAATACACCTTGGGAAGAGAGAGTAAAAGAGAAAGGTTGGGAAACACTTGCGAATCATAATATTTATCTTGAACTAGCAAAATGGGCAGCTAAAGACAGTATTTTTGTTTGGGCCGCAGGTAATGAAGGTAATATACATAGATATACTGGCCGCTATAAACACGCAACAACAGAATCTCACGTTCCTGTCTTAAATGATAATGCGAGAAAAGGCTGGATTACTGTTGCAGCAGTAAATTGGCAAGAAACAGCGCTAATGGATTATTCTAGCCAAATAGGTGATGTTGCTCAAAATTGGGGAATTGCAGCTCAAGGAAACTGGGATTTATTTAACCATACGGTATTTCCTCAAGGAACATCTTTTGCTGCGCCAGCTGTTACCGCAGCAGTGGCAAATGTTTGGGATAAATTTCCTTGGATGAGCAACCATCTTGTTACTCAAACGATTCTTTCAACAGCAAATAAATTAGGTTCAAAAGACGTAACGACAGGTCCGAATAAGCAAATTGGCTGGGGTGTTTTAAACGTTGAACGGGCATTGAAAGGCCCTGCTAGATTCGATAAACGTTTATTAGTGGAAGAGGAAAAAGACTTTGTTATCGCTGATTTTGACTACCACCAGTATGCAGATAAAGACAGATTAACTTGGCATAATGATATTGTTGGCGATGCAGGCTTTAAGAAACGTGGAACGGGTATTCTCTATTTTGGTGGAAAAAATAGTTATACAGGAGACACTGTTATTGAAGGCGGCACTTTAGCTATATCGAATGATTTAACACATTCTGCAGTGACTATTGAGAAAAATGGATCGCTTTTAGTTAAGAATGAGGTAAAGAACGTTTCTATTGGAAATTCTGTTTCCAATAAAGGTTCTTTAGATATTTATGGGCAAGGCGCAACGATTCAAAAAGATTACATTGCAGAGAGAGACTCACGCACGGTAATTGATATCCATACAGCATTGCTGGATATTAAAGGTACTGCAGATATGAATAATTCTCGTATCTTAGCGGATATAGAGAATGTTGATCGTGTTCCAACACAAACAGAGAATGTGAGAACGATCTTAAAGGCAGGTAATTTAATCAATTACAATAATTTTTATACGGTATCAGATCGTATTGCACCCTATATTCTTGTGAGTAAGGTAGAAAAACAAGAGAATGAGGTAAAGGCAACTTATAAACGTAATCAAACTGCAAATGTATTGCGAAGTGCTGTAGCTGTTTCTCGCAGTGCAGAGAATGTAGGGGCAAATTTAGATAAAGTGCTTGATGAAGTAGCGACTAAACCAAATAGTGCGATTCAATCGGATAGTGTGTCTATTATTAATGCGAAGCCGATGTCTGTTGCAAGAACAGTGGAATCTCTATCGGCTGAAATTTATTCATCATCGCCAAATATGATGCTTAATGCAAACCGAATTTTCAGTCAAAATGTGGCAGAAAGATCGCTCCAATCGCTTCAAGATGAAAAAAGTGATGTCTATGCCATTACAAGCCGTCAATCTTATCGGATTTCGCAAGAGGGTTATGCTTCAGCAGATGTTGATGGAAACCAAAGCTATGTGGGAGCAGATAAACAAACAGGGCCATTATTATTGGGAGCAGCAGCTTATCTTAGTAGACAAAAAGCGGATTTTGAGAGATCTGTTGGGTCATCAAAACTACATCAACAAGGCGGTATGATTTATGCAGTCTATCAATTAGACAATCACTATTTGTTAGCTCAAACAGGAATTGCCGAAGCGAAAAATGAAATTAAGCGATCAATTCTATTACCAAATGAAACTCGCCGTGTAGAAACTGATGTAAAATCAAGACTTTATCATTTCTATACGGAATTAGGACATCGTATTAAATTTAAACAGAGTGAAGTCAGTCCGTTTATGGGGTATCAATTTGATTCCATTTATCAAAAAGCGTTTAATGAAGGGAGAAACTTTGGTATTCAGGCAAATCGCACTCACTATAACCTAAATAGCTATCTGTTAGGTGTGCGAGCAATTATGAAATTCGGTGATGTAAGTGTAAATACCTCCTTGTCTCATCGTATGACGTCAAAAGCCGAAGGCGCATTTGGTTTTAATGCTCGTTATATTGGTGCAGAAAGTGATATTTACTTGCAAGGTATTTCTCCAGCAAAATATGTGACAGCTGCGAAGTTAGGGCTAAATTATCAAATGAGCGAAGCCTTTAATTGGTTCGGAGAATATGCGATAGCTCGTCAAAAAGGTGGGGAAAGATGGCATAATATCAGTGTGGGAATGAAATACCGCTTTTAGCATTTTTTGCAAAAAAGTAGACTAAAACGACCGCTTGTATATCATTTGCTTGTGAAATCAACCTTTTTGGACTATTATCATTCCCCATTATTTTAAGCAATACAAGCTAAAAATTGAGTTTAACTGAAATAATCCCCTTGTTTGAAGGGGATTATCTTATCTAAAAGAGTAAGTGAGAAAATATGAGTAGAGAATTTAAACGTTCAGATCGTGTCGCTCAAGAATTACAAAAAGAAGTGGCAATTATTTTACAGCGTGAGGTTAAAGATCCTCGTATTGGTATGGTAACGGTATCAGATGTTGAGGTTTCGCGTGATTTAGCCTATGCCAAAATCTTTGTAACCTTCTTATTTGATAACGATCAAGAAGCAATCAAACAAGGAATGAAAGGCTTAGAAAAAGCCAGCCCGTATATTCGTTCTTTAGTGGGTAAGGCAATGCGTTTGCGTATCGTGCCGGAATTGCGTTTTATTTACGATGAGTCTTTAGTGGAAGGGATGCGTATGTCAAACCTTGTTTCTAACGTGATTCGTGAAGATGAAGCAAAACATAAAGAGGAATAAGGCGTGTCAAGACCTCGTAAAAAAGGGCGTGATATACACGGCGTATTTTTATTAGATAAGCCCCAGGGTATGTCTTCTAACGATATTTTGCAGAAAGTAAAACGTATCTTTCAGGCAAATAAAGCCGGGCATACAGGGGCGTTAGATCCTTTAGCAACGGGAATGTTGCCGATCTGTTTGGGCGAAGCGACTAAGTTTTCACAGTTTTTATTGGATTCTGATAAACGTTATCAAGTTACGGCAAAACTTGGCGAACGAACGGATACTTCAGATGCAGAAGGGCAGGTTGTTGAAACAAAAGTTGTTAATGTAACCGAAAGCGATATTCAACAAGCCTTAGCGCAGTTTCGTGGCGATATTTTACAAGTACCAACAATGTTTTCTGCATTAAAACATCAGGGGAAACCCCTTTATGAATACGCTCGAGCAGGAATTACCGTAGAGCGAGAAGCGCGCCCGATTACCATTTTTGAGTTGAAATTTATTGCCTATGAAGCACCTTTTTTAACATTGGAAGTGCATTGTTCGAAAGGAACTTATATTCGCACATTAGTCGATGATTTAGGTGAAGTGCTGGGTTGTGGCGCTCACGTAACTGTATTACGCCGTTTAGCGGTGGCAGATTATCCGATTGCGGCAATGATGAGTTATGCCGATTTACAAAATATGGCAGAAAATCAACCGCTTGATGAGCTAGATAAGCTGTTATTACCTATGGATACCGCCGTATCTAATTTGCCTAAAATAAATTTAAATGAGCAGCAAACTAAAGCGGTTGGTTTTGGTCAAAGAGTAAAATTTGAGAATGTTGAACAAATTTATGGTTTAGTCCGATTATTCTCAAATACAGCGCAGTTTTTGGGGGTAGCGGAGATTACTGCTGATGATGTTATTCGCCCAAATCGTATGGTTAATCTATAAATATAAAGGGAAGCTGTTGGATTTACTCATTTTATAGTAAATTTAAGTAGCCGATAAAATATGAAATTTCAGAAAATTTTAGCAATTTCTTTAACTGCAATCACTTTAGCGATTGCAGGATGTTCAAGCAATACGGTAAATCATTATTCTGCTTTACCATTAGATGCAAAATATACTCAATCACGCGCTATAAGTAATTTTAATGATTACGTGAATTTCCTAAAGCGTAAGGCTGCGGGGGCGGGTGTTTCAGAAAAAACATTAAATTCACAAAAATTTATTCAATATAACGCAAGAGCGGTACAGTTGGATCAAGAACAAGCCGCGCGCAAACGTGATCCTAATACACCGCCACCACCGCCAAATCCTAATGGTGTAACGAATTATTTAAATAAAGTCCTTACCCAAAAGAAAGTGGATATGGCAACAGAACGTTGGTATGAATACAATGCTCAGCTAGCCAAAGCAAGCCAGAAATTTGGTGTTCAGAAAGAATACATTATGGCTTTATGGGGTATGGAAAGCAGTTTTGGTAATTACCAAGGCGATTTTGATGTGCTTTCTGTATTAGCAACATTGGCATTTGATGGCAGACGAGAAAAGCTATTTACGCAAGAGTTTGTGAATGCGATGAAGATGTTAGATGATGGTACGATTAATCGCTATGAACTATTAGGCTCTTGGGCGGGGGCAATGGGGCAAACACAATTTATGCCAACTGCTTATCTTAGCTATGCGGCAGATGGCGATGGCGACGGTAAAAAAGATATTTGGAATAATGAATATGATGCTTTTGCCTCAATAGCCTCTTATCTTTCAACTGTAGGCTGGAATAATCAATTACCTTGGGGTGTTGAAGTAAAATTATCGAACCCGATTGATTTATCATTCTCTGGAATTGAAGCAAATAAAGCTAAAACACTAGGAGAATGGCAAGCATGGGGCGTTTATTTAGCTTACCCTAATGGACAAGAAACAGCTAAACTAGCCAAAATGAATAATACGAAATTATGGTTAGTGAGACCGGATAAAGAAGCCGGGCGAGCTTTCTTAGTCACTAGTAATTTCCGAACGTTAATGGATTGGAATAAATCGAATAACTTCGGGATAAGTATCGGGAAGTTTGCAGATCGTATTTTAACAAGCGTAGGTCAATAATATATAGCGTAATGCTCTTTGAGTGTTACGCTATTTTTTTATTTATTTCAGCTTTTTGATAAAGATCAGGAAATGATATTAAAGTGTATAAAAACCATTGTAATTACTTACGCTTTTTATACAATGCGAGTATAAATTATGTTGGTGAATTGGTTGAAGGATAGCCAAATTAGAACTGCGAGAGATGTTGCTAGAAGATACTTAAAGTAAACTGCGCATAATGCTAACGCTAATAAGGAGAAAATTTATGGCTAAATTCGTTTCACAGGAAACAATTAATAATTTCTTTGATGGGAAGCATTCGGATCCTTTCTCTGTATTAGGTATGCATGAAACAGAGTATGGTATCGAAATTCGAGCACTATATCCTGATGCCAATAAAATTGAAGTTATTGGTAAAAATAACGAAGCACTGTGTGAGCTGCACCAAATTGATGAAAGAGGTTTTTTTGCTGGAGTTGTACCTAACACCCGTAGCTTTTTTACTTATCAATTAAAAGTGTATTGGGGATATGAAGCTCAAATTCTTGAAGATCCTTATCGTTTTCACCAAATGATCAGTGATTTAGATAATTGGTTATTAGCTGAAGGTTCTCATTTACGCCCTTATGAAATTTTAGGTGCTCATTTCTCTGAATGTGATGGTATTGCAGGTGTCAATTTTCGCTTATGGGCGCCAAATGCGAAACGAGTTTCTGTAGTAGGAGATTTTAACTATTGGGATGGGCGCCGTCATCCGATGCGTTTTCATCAAGCCAGTGGAATTTGGGAGCTTTTCTTACCAAAAGTCTCTTTAGGGCAAAATTATAAATTTGAATTATTAGATTGTAATGATCATCTTCGTTTAAAAGCCGATCCTTACGCTTTCCGTTCTCAACTACGTCCAGACACAGCTTCTCAAGTTAGCGTACTTCCAGAATTTGTTGAAATGACAGAAAGACGCCGTAAAGCAAATCAGGCAGACCAACCAATATCTATTTATGAAGTTCACTTAGGTTCTTGGCGTCGCAATTTAGAAAACAATTTTTGGTTAGATTACGATCAAATCGCCGATGAACTTATTCCTTATGTTAAAGATATGGGATTTACTCATATTGAATTTTTACCACTCTCTGAATTCCCATTTGATGGTTCTTGGGGATATCAACCAATTGGTCTTTATTCACCAACAAGTCGTTTTGGTACGGCAGAAGGTTTTAAACGCCTTATCGATAAAGCCCATCAAGCAGGCATTAACGTCATTCTTGATTGGGTTCCTGGACATTTTCCGAGCGATACGCACGGCTTAGTTGCTTTTGATGGTACATCACTTTATGAATATGCTGATCCGAGAGAAGGTTATCATCAGGATTGGAATACTTTAATTTATAACTATGGGCGACATGAGGTCAAGAATTTCCTAACAGGTAATGCTCTCTATTGGCTAGAGCGTTTTGGTTTAGATGGTATTCGAGTAGATGCGGTCGCTTCAATGATTTATAGGGACTATAGTCGTAAAGACGGGGAATGGATTCCAAACCGTTATGGCGGTAGGGAAAATTTGGAAGCCATTGAATTTCTAAAACAAACCAATAAAGTGATTAGAGAAGAAATTCCTGGCGCAATTTCTATTGCAGAGGAATCAACTTCATTTGCAGGTGTTACACATCCTATTGAAAATAATGGGCTTGGTTTTAGTTTTAAATGGAATATGGGGTGGATGAATGACACGCTATCCTATATGCAAAAAGATCCTATTTACCGTCAATATCATCATAGCCAAATGACATTTGGCATGATGTATCAATACAGTGAACAATTTGTGCTTCCATTATCACATGATGAGGTTGTTCATGGGAAATACTCGCTTTTAGGCAAAATGCCAGGCGATGCATGGCAAAAATTTGCTAATTTGCGTGCTTATTACGGCTATATGTGGGCATACCCTGGTAAAAAACTTCTATTTATGGGAAATGAATTTGCGCAAGGCAGAGAATGGAACTATAAAGAAAGTTTAGATTGGTATCTTCTTGACGAACAACATGGTGGTTCTTGGCATAAAGGTGTATTGAAATTCGTTAAAGATTTGAACCATACCTATACAGGAAATGCTCCACTTTATGAATTAGATTTTGATCCTGATGGTTTTGAGTGGTTAGTGGTTGATGATGCACAAAATTCAGTGTTTGCGTTTGAAAGACGTAGCCGTAAAGGGGAACGAATCATTGTTATTAGTAATTTCACCCCGATTCCTCGTGAAAATTATCGTATTGGGGTTAATGAATCTGGCGAATATGAAGAAATTTTAAATTCTGATTCCAGTTTCTATCAAGGTTCTAATATGGGGAATGGCGGTAAAGTATTAAGTGAAGAGATTGAAAGCCACGGAAAAGCACAATCCATCAATGTTGTTATTCCTCCATTAGCGACAATTTATCTTAAGTTTAAAGCACAAGCGGTTGAATCGAAAAAAAGTTTTGCGAAAAAAGCAAAAGCTCAACCTCATAAAAAACAAAAATAAGGCTAAATATGTTTCATACAGCAAAAGGAACACCTTACCCAATGGGTTGCACCCATCAAGAATATGAAGGTAAACAAGGATTTAACTTCTCACTGTATTCTTCACAAGCGAGAGCAGTAGAGCTTTGTTTCTTTGATTCTGTTGGGCAAGAAGTACGATTTCCAATGTATAAAACAGAGGATATTTGGCATATTTGGCTTGCTAATTTAGAGTATGGCACGGAATACGGTTTCCGTATTTACGGGAATTCCGAATCTATTAGTAATTTAAATAAATTAATGCTCGATCCTTATGCAAAAGCGGTAAACGGAAAACCTGATTTAAGCAATAGTGAGAAGCGGAAATGGTTTCTACTCTCTGATGAGCGAGATAATGCAGCCTTTGCGCCTAAATCAGTTGTAACACAAACAGATTTTGATTGGGAAGGCGATAAGCCACTCCGAACGCCTTGGGCTGAAACGATTATTTATGAAGTGCATGTGAAAGGGTTTACACAATTGCATTTGGACTTACCTGAGGAAATCAGAGGTTCTTATGCAGGATTGGCTCATCCTAAAATGATCGCTTATTTAAAAGAGCTCGGCATAACCGCTGTTGAACTATTACCTATCAATTATCACTTAGACGAACCGCATTTACAGGAAAAAGGTTTGCAAAATTATTGGGGATATAGCCCGCTTGCAATGTTTGCCGTTGAGTCAAAGTATTGGTCTGGACGAGAAGGCACAACACCATTAACGGAATTTAAATCTATGGTAAAAGCCTTGCATCAGGCTGGCATTGAAGTGATTTTAGATGTGGTATTTAATCATTCGGTTGAGTCTGAAAAACATTTTCCAACTTTTTGCCAACGTGGTATTGATGATCGAACGTATTATTGGCAAAACGAAGATGGGGAGTATCACAATTATACCGGATGTGGTAATTCACTAAATCTTTACCATGACGCTTCTCGTCGCTGGGTATTAGATTGTTTACGCTACTGGGTTGAAGAGTGTCATGTAGATGGTTTCCGATTCGACTTAGCTTCAACATTAGGCAGAGAGCCTGATTTTAATAAACAAGCACTGTTATTTAGAGAAATTGAACAAGAACCGTGTTTGAAACATTGTAAATTGATTGCGGAACCATGGGATATTGGTGGTAATGGTTATCAAGTTGGTAATTTCCCAGCCTATTTTGCCGAATGGAATGACCGTTTCCGTGATGATGTCACGAAATTTTGGTTATGGAAAAGCGGAGAGCTCGGCATATTTACAGAACGCTTTGCAGGCTCAAGCGATATTTATAAGTATGATGGACGCTTACCACATCACTCAATTAACTTTATTACGGCTCACGATGGTTTTACTTTACGTGATTTAGTAAGTTATAACCATAAACATAATGAAGCAAATGGAGAAAATAACCGTGATGGACGTAATGAAAACTACAGTTATAACCACGGTTTTGAAGGCATAGAAAACGTACCACCGATGGTGGAACAAGATCGTATTTTAAGCCGAGCAAGTCTCATGATGAGCCTTTTATTAGCGAATGGTACACCGATGTTATTAGCTGGCGATGAATTTGGGCATACTCAATTTGGTAATAACAATGCCTATTGTCAGGATAATGAAACGAGTTGGTTGAAATGGGCTCAATTTGATACGGTATTTTTCAATTTCATTAAGCAAACGATTGCATTGAGAAAAAAAATAAGAAGTCTTAATCATGATCAATGGTGGAGCATTGAAAATGTGCAACTTTTTAATACGCAAGGCGAATTAATGAATCTTGATGATTGGCATAATAGAGATACCAAGGCAATGCAGATTTTATTGGATCATCAATATCTTTTATTAATCAATGCCAAAACAGAATTACAAACCTTTATCTTACCGAAAGGGCGATGGAAGATTGTAGAAGACGCAGCATTTAATCAAAATCAACGATGGGAAAATGGTTTTCTCACATTAGAAAACGTAGATTTTTGTGTGTTGCAAAAGTGATCGATTAACGTCGGTTAAGGTTAAGTTCTTTTATATTACAGGGAGTGGCTATATGAATAGCAGTATTTCTCAATTACCAAATAGATATGAATTGGTTAAAGATACATTAGTATTGATTCTTGCCGGAGGGCGAGGTTCAAGATTACATGAGCTTACCGATAAACGTGCAAAACCGGCACTCTATTTCGGCGGTAATCGCCGTATTATTGATTTTGCCTTATCAAACTGCATTAACTCCGGGTTAAATCGTATCGGCGTTATTACTCAATATGCGGCACATTCTTTACTACGCCATCTACAAACAGGCTGGTCATTCTTACCGCAAGAACGTGGCGAGTTCGTTGATATGCTTCCTGCTCGTCAGCAAATTGATGATTCAACATGGTATCGTGGCACAGCGGATGCGGTTTATCAAAATATGGCGATTATTCGTGACCACTATCGTCCAAAATATATTCTTATCTTAGCGGGCGACCATATTTATAAACAAGATTACAGTCAAATGTTGTTAGATCACGTTATGAGTGGTGCACAATGTACCGTAGGTTGTATTGAAGTTCCTCGTTCAGAAGCCTCAGCATTTGGTGTAATGGCAGTGGATGAAAACTTAAAAGTAAAAGCCTTCGTTGAAAAACCAAAAGATCCGCCTGCGATGGTAGGCAAACCAGATATTTCATTGGCTTCAATGGGGATCTATGTATTTAATTCAGATTACCTCTATGATGTGTTAGAGAGAGAGGTTCACACTCCATGTACTTCTCACGATTTTGGTAAAGATATTCTTCCTAAAGCATTAGAAGAGGGCGTATTATATGCACACCCATTTAGCCGTTCTTGTATGGGACGTAACACAGAAGGCGAAATTTATTGGCGTGATGTCGGAACATTAGACAGTTTCTGGCAATCGAATATCGACCTTGTATCCGAAAATCCGCAATTGGATATTTATGATCAACGTTGGCCAATTCGAGGTAATCCAGTACAAACGTATCCATCTAAATTCTTCTATAAAAATGCAAGTATTCGTCCAGTGGATAACTCATTAATTGCAGGTGGTTGTGTTATTACAGATGCCTCTATTAGCTATTCTGTGTTATTTGATAAAGTGAAAGTTAATGAAGGCTCTTCCGTAGAATATTCTGTCGTATTGCCTGAAGTGGTTATCGGTAAAAACTGCGTATTAAAAAATTGTATCATTGATCGTCATACAAAAATTCCGGATGGGATGAAAATCGGTGTGGATTTGGAAGAAGATCGCAAACGTTTCAGAGTAAGTAGCACAGGGAAAGTCGTGCTTGTGACAGCAGCAATGATAAAGAAGTTAAATGGTGAAAATATTTCTTCTGAAGCGCATTTAGATTAAGTTTATGCTGAGAAATGCGGAGTAAATCGCTCCGTGTTTCTCTTATTTTATAGGATATAGAATAATGAGAGTATTACATGTTTGTTCAGAAATCTATCCGTTATTAAAAACCGGTGGATTAGCAGATGTAATGGGCGCATTACCTTTTGCACAAAAAGAGATTGGTGTCGATGCACGTATAGTCGTTCCAGGTTTTCCGGCTATTTTTGCAGGTATTGGCGAAACAGCTGTCGTGACAGAATTCCATAATTTTGCTGGACATATCACATTACGTTACGGCGAATATAAAGGCATTGGTGTTTATATTATTGATGCACCTCATCTTTATGCACGAGAAGGCAACCCTTATCATGACCCTTGGTATAACGACTATATTGATAATTATAAACGCTTTGCGTTATTAGGCTGGGTCGGTGCGGAGTTGGCAACAGGGCTTGATTTTTGGTGGAAAGCAGAAGTGGTGCATGCACACGACTGGCATGCTGGCTTAGCTTCAGCTTATTTATATCAGAAAGGAAGACCAGCAAAATCTGTCTTCACCATTCATAATTTAGCTTATCAAGGTAAATTTTCTTATCATCATCTCTTTGAGATTGGTTTGCCGTTAGAAATGTTCCATGTTCATGGATTAGAGCTTTACGGTGAAATGTCTTACTTAAAAGCTGGGTTATATTACTCAGACGTTTCCACCGCAGTGAGCCCAACCTATGCAAGAGAAATTACTACACCGGAATTTGGCTATGGTTTACAAGGCTTGTTGAGTGTTCTACGTGATCAAGGTCGTTTAGTCGGTATTTTAAACGGGGTAGATGAGAATATCTGGAGTCCAAGCAAAGATAGCTATATTGAAGACCACTATAAATTGAAATCAATGGTTGGAAAACGGAAAAATAAAGAAAAATTACAGGCTTATTTTAACCTCCCACAAAATCCGGATACGCTGGTCTTTGTGATGGTCACACGTTTAACGGAGCAAAAAGGTGTTGATCTTCTTATTGACAGTGCAGAAAGTATTGTACAACAAGGAGGACAGTTAATTATTTTAGGATCGGGTTCTCCGCACATGGAATATCATCTCAATCAATTAGCACAGCATTATCCGGAGCATATTGGTGTAAAAATTGGTTATGATGAAGCATTATCCCACTTACTCATTGCAGGTGGTGATGTGATTTTAGTGCCAAGCCGTTTTGAACCTTGTGGTTTAACACAACTTTATGGTTTGAAATACGGAACATTACCGCTAGTACGAGCAACAGGTGGACTCGCAGATACAGTAGTTGATAGCACATTAGAAAACATAAAATCTCGTACAGCAACGGGATTTGTTTTCCATGACGCAACGAAAGACGATCTCTGCAAAGCAATTTCGAATGCATTTGCTTTATGGCAAAAACAACGTTCATGGTTTAGCGTTCGAACCATTGCCATGGAACAAGATTTCAGCTGGCAGATTTCAGCATTACAGTATCAAAAACTTTATGAACGTTTGCTCGGACATCATTAATTATTTTACTCATTTAGGAGCTCTTATATATGGTAATCGATAATATTGATTTTCCATTTTCTTATAATCGCCCAGAACATACGACCGATTCGTTGAAAAAGGCGATTGTTTATAAACTTATCTTCTTAATCGGGCGCTCACCACAAGAGGCAAGCCAACGAGACTGGTTAAATGCCACGTTATATGCGGTACGTGATTTAGTAACAGAAGGCTGGATTTCGACCGCTCGTCAAGCTCGAGCAGATGAGACTCGCCGTGTTTACTACCTTTCAATGGAATTTTTGATTGGTCGAACTTTATCAAATGCACTCATTGCAGAAGGACTTTATGACCTCGCTAAAGATGCACTTTCTGAGTTAAAAGTTGATTTAGAAGAAATTTTAGAGAAAGAAGTTGATCCGGGTTTAGGAAATGGAGGTTTAGGTCGTTTAGCCGCGTGCTTTATGGATTCGATTGCCACATTGGGTATTCCGGCAATGGGTTATGGTATTCGTTATGAATACGGCATGTTCCGTCAAAAAATTGAAGATGGTCGCCAAGTTGAAAAACCGGATGCATGGTTAGAGAAGGGCGCACCTTGGGAGTTTATGCGTCCTTCTAAACGTTTCCATATTCGTTTTGGCGGACATATTTATTTTGAAGGTAAGAAATGTATTTGGAATCACGGCGAAGAAATTACCGCATTAGCCTACGACCAAATGATTCCAGGCTATGATAATGATTCGGCTGCAACGCTACGCCTTTGGAGCGCTTATGCAGGCGATGTATTTAATTTGCAAGACTTCAACCGTGGGGACTATTTCCGTGCGATAGAAAACCGCTCTTCAACCGAAAATGTTTCTCGTGTACTTTATCCTGATGATTCTACTTCAGCAGGGCGTGAATTACGTTTACGTCAAGAGTATTTCTTAGTATCTGCATCATTACAAGATATTTTGAAACGTCATAAACGCACACACGGTACGCTTGAAAATTTAGCGGATAAGGTTGCTATCCATTTAAATGATACGCACCCGGCTTTAGCTATTCCTGAATTGATGTATATCTTGGTCGATCAAGAAGGCTTCTCGTGGCAACACGCTTGGGATATGTGTCGTCGTATTTTCTCCTACACCTGCCATACTTTAATGTCAGAAGCATTAGAAACGTGGCCGGTCGAAATGATGGCGAAAATCCTACCACGTCATTTACAGATCATCTTTGAAATCAACGATCATTTCTTAGATTACGTGAGAAAACACGTAACAGACGAACACGATTTTATCCGCCGTGTTTCACTTATCGAAGAAGGTGATTATCGTAAAGTTCGTATGGGTTGGTTATCCGTGGTTGGTTCGCACAAAATCAATGGTGTAGCCGCAATTCATTCTGATTTAATGGTTACTTCAACCTTCGCTGATTTTGCTCGTATCTATCCAGAACGTTTTACTAACGTAACTAATGGTATTACACCTCGTCGTTGGATTGCTGTGGCAAACCCAGATTTATCTGCGCTATTTGATAAATATATCGGTAAAGAGTGGCGTCGCGATCTCAGTCAATTAGAACAACTGAAGGCGCATATTCAAAAAGCTGATTTCAAAGCGGCTATTCCACAAATTAAATATGCGAATAAAGTTCGTTTAGCAGAATATGTGAAGAAAACGCTAGGTATTGAGCTTGATCCAAATGCATTATTTGATGTTCAAGTAAAACGTATCCACGAGTACAAACGTCAAATTCTAAACGTATTACATATTGTTACCCGTTATAACGAGATGTTGGCAAATCCGGAAAAAGATTGGACACCTCGTGTCTTTATCTTAGCAGGTAAAGCAGCTTCAGCATATTATGCAGCAAAACAAACCATTCATTTAATCAATAATGTGGCGAATATCATCAATAACGATGAACGCTTAAAAGGACGTTTAAAAGTCGTCTTTATTCCAAATTACAGCGTAAGTTTGGCACAGTTAATTATTCCGGCGGCAGATATTTCTGAACAGATTTCATTAGCAGGTACAGAAGCATCGGGTACAAGTAATATGAAATTCGCCTTAAATGGCGCATTAACGTTAGGTACGTTAGATGGTGCGAATGTGGAAATTCTTGAGAATGTAGGCAACGATCATATCTTCATTTTCGGTAATACCGTTGAGCAAGTAGAAGCATTACGCCGTCAAGGTTATCGTCCATTTGAAATTTATCAAGCAGATGAGCAACTTCGCCAGGTTGTAGATCAAATTACGTCCGGTTATTTCTCACCAAATGACCCGAACCGTTATCAAGATCTCTTAAATAACTTATGCTACCACGATTATTACCAAGCATTCGCAGACTACCGTAGCTATGTGGAGGCACAAAAAGCGGTTGATGTGAAATATCAAGACCAAGCTGCTTGGGTAGAAAGCGCAATTCAAAATATTGTGAATATGAGTTTCTTCTCTTCAGATAGAACCATTGCAGAATATGCAGAAAAAATCTGGAAAGTAGAACCACTTAAATTAGGTGCATAAGATTTTGATTTATTGATTTTGGATTTATAAGGGCGAAAGATTTTCGCCCTTATTTTTTACCCTCGCCCCTTGTGGGAGAGGGAAAGATTTTGCTTCGTTTAGAAGCAAAATCAGGGAGAGGGGTAAATTCCTTTCTGGAAGTTCCCCCTCTCTCTGCCTACGGCTGCTAAACGCATCCTTCGGCTGTCTCTCTCCCACAAGGGGAGAGAGTAAGCATATTGCGGCTTATAAACTAGTTGTGAAAATAACTAATTTTAAATTAGCAAAATTCTCAAGAAATTCAACCGCTTGTAAATTATTCCACCCAGTATTTTTTCTTCGAGGTTTGTCCAATACCCGGGTTAAAGCTGTTTGTCGGATCAAGCGCTTTATAGAACTTACGTAAGGTTGGTTTCGCTTCGTATAAATGACCAACATTATGTTCTGCCGGATATTGCGCACCACGTTGGTCGAGTAGTTTTAACATCTCGTGTTCTAATTCAACACAATCATTGCCTTTTTTCACAATATAATCTTGGTGGAAAACGTGGCACATAAAGTGTCCATAATAGAGTTTATGGCTGATTTTATTATCAATTTCTGGCGGTAAATGCTCAAACCATTCACTATCATTGCGGCGTAATGCAATATCTAACGCAACAATATCTTCAACTTCTTTTTCGTGAATGGCACGATAACGAATTGCTGCAGAAGCAACAGCAAAGCGGTGGAGCATTGCCGCTTGGGTTTCTACCGCATTACATTCAAAATAACCCCCTTTTGTGCTATCGCTAAAGTATGTGCTTAAAAATTCTCGAGCTTCATTTACGCCTTTACCGCCCATTTTGACAATTAAATGGTGCTCATAGCGATCACGATATTCCCACAAACTTTTTGGTAAATGCTCCGGTAAAACCTTTGACACAAGTTGCATAAATTTATCGCTTAAATGTTGAGGTAAGAACGGGACTTTTTTTCCTAAACGATCCACATTCGCTTTAAGCGCAAAGAGTTTTGGTAACCAGTGCGTACCAAATTTCTTAATTACCCAGAAAGTGTCTTTTCCATAGCGAGCGGCAATATCAAAAGCATCACGATGGATATATTCACCTGAAATTGGCAGTTGTTCGAAATTTGCTAACATATGACGGCGAACATCATTTAAGACAGAAGTTTGGTTTGTACCAATATAGAAAACCGCTGTTTCTCGCTCAAGAGGGAAGGTATCTAAGCGAACCGCAAAAATCGCTAATTTACCTGCACTACCTGAAGCCTCATAATGACGGGCAGGATCGGCATTAAAACGAGCAGGGGAGTTTTCATCAACTTGGCGCACGTGGTTACAATAACTATGATCGTGTCCTTTACCGCAATCAAGCGTAATATCTTTTTGTTGGTAATGTTGCCCTTGTAGGTTAGTTAAAATTTCTTCAGGTGTCGAACCTAAATCAATACCGAGATGGTTTTTTAACTCCAGTTCGCCGTGCTCATTTAATTGGGCATACAACGCCATCTCAGTATAAGCCGGCCCACGTTGAACAAGCGCACCGCCGGAGTTATTACAAATCCCACCAATAACAGAAGCCCCAATGCAAGATGAACCAATGACAGAGTGAGGTTCACGGCTATGGGGCTTCAATTTATTTTCAAGTTCATTAAGTGTAGATCCGGGAAGACAGACGACTTGCGTTGCATTATTGATGAGTTGAATACCATCAATACGCATTGCATTGATAATGACAATATCCCGATCATAGTCATTTCCACTTGGTGTTGAACCGCCCGTTAGACCGGTATTTGCCGCTTGATTGATGACAATAACATCGTGTGCAACGCAGGCTTTTAAAACTTTCCAGAATTCTAATAAGGTTGCAGGTCGCACTACGGCGAGAGCATTTCCCGTACCAAAGCGATAACCGCTTCGATAGGCTTCTGTTTTAGCTGGATCGGTAATAATATATTGCCCACCGACAATTTCGGTAAGGGTAGAGATGAGTTGTTGAGCAGACATAGTTTGTTATCCTCTTGTAAAAAGAATTAACAATATCATAACCAACACTTGCGCATTTGTTAAGCGAAAAAAGAGAAATAAGCGGTCAAATTTAGAGGATTTTTTGCAAATAGGGAGAGCGGAGAAGCAAAAGGCTCCCAAACGGGAGCCTATTTATAAAAGCAATTAAGCTTGAGTTGCTTGGATTGCAGTTAATGCGATGGTGTAAACGATGTCATCAACCAACGCACCACGAGATAAGTCATTAACCGGTTTACGCATACCTTGAAGCATTGGACCGATAGAAACTAAATCTGCTGAACGTTGTACCGCTTTATAGGTTGTATTACCTGTATTTAAATCAGGGAACACGAATACGGTTGCTTTACCTGCAACTGGAGAATTTGGCGCTTTAGAACGTGCCACATCTTCCATTACCGCTGCGTCATATTGTAATGGACCATCGATAATTAAGTCTGGACGTTTTTCTT
Organism: Actinobacillus porcitonsillarum; assembly: GCF_003101015.1. Classification (NCBI taxonomy): domain Bacteria; kingdom Pseudomonadati; phylum Pseudomonadota; class Gammaproteobacteria; order Pasteurellales; family Pasteurellaceae; genus Actinobacillus; species Actinobacillus porcitonsillarum. The sequence goes on from NZ_CP029206.1 coordinate 1,722,303, forward strand.
GTGCAATACGTGTTGCTTCTTTCACTTTCTCTACATCTGCACCAGAACCTGATGTACCGGTTGAGTAAGAGATCATTGCAACACGAGGCTCAATACCAAAGGCTTTTGCAGAATCTGCAGATTGAATTGCGATTTCAGCTAATTGTTCTGCATTTGGATCTGGGTTTACCGCACAGTCACCATATACAAGGACTTGGTCTGGTAATAACATAAAGAAGATAGAAGATACAATTGAGCTACCCGGTGCAGTTTTGATAATTTGCATTGGTGGGCGAATTGTATTTGCTGTGGTGTGAACTGCACCTGAAACTAAGCCATCAACTTCGTTCGCTTCTAACATCATTGTACCTAGTACAACGGTGTCTTCTAATTGCTCACGCGCTGATTCTTCAGTCATACCTTTTGCTTTACGTAACTCAACTAAACGAGCAACGTAATTTTCACGGACATCAGCAGGGTTAATAATGGTAATACCTTTACCTAAAACCACACCTTGTGCCTCTGCAACACGTTGTACATCAACAGGGTTTGCTAAAAGTACACATTCTGCAATACCACGTTCTGCACATAATGCTGCAGCTTTAACTGTACGAGGTTCGTCACCTTCCGGTAATACGATACGTTTTTTCGCTGAGCGTGCAAATTCTGTTAATTGATAACGGAATGCTGCCGGCGACAAGCGGCGTGCACGTGTTGCACCTTTAGAAACTTCTTCGATAAAGCCTGAATTTAATTGGCTTGCAACGTATTCTTTAATTGCTAAGATACGTTCTTTGTCATCTACAGGTACTTCTAAACTGAAGCTTTGTAGGTTAAGTGCAGTTTGCCATGTGTTACCTTCTACACGGAAAATAGGCACGCCAGTCTCAAATGCTTGTTGGCAAAGTTTAGCAATTGAGCTTTCAATTTTGTAGCCACCGGTTAATAAAATTGCGCCGATTTCTACACCATTCATAACAGCTAATGAAGCCGCAACTAATACTTCAGGGCGGTCAGCTGAAGTAACTAATAAGTTACCTGCTCTAAAGTGATCAACCATATGCGGTAAGCTTCTTGCACAGAAACTTACACCACGAATACGACGAGTATTGAGTTCGCCTTCATTGATAATTGCTGCATGTAAATGTTTTGCTAAATCTACAGCGCGTGTTGCGATAAGATCAGCTTTCCATTCAACACAAGCGAGTAGTTTAATTGGACTTTTTGCAAATAAAGCTTCAACTTCAGCAACATTTTGAGTGCTGTGTTGGAATGAGTCGAAGATTTCTGTTAAATCCGGGCGAGTGCGACCTGATTCATCAACCGGTGCATTGAATTTATTGATCACGACACCAAGTAGGTTAGGGTTATTACGACCACCGAACTCCGAAGCGGCTGCTTCAACACGTTCTTTTAATTGAGATGGTTTATCTGAACCTGGCGCCGCTACCAATACGATTTCTGCATCTAATGCTTGAGCCATTTCATAGTTAATGCTGTTCGCATAAGAGTTTTTGCGAGTCGGGATTAAACCTTCAATGATAACAATTTCATTGTTTTTCGCTAATGCTTGATGGCGTGCAACGATTTTCTCTAATAAAACATCAGTTTGATTTTGACCGATAAGTGCTTCCGCTTCACTTAACATGAACGGTTCGCCGATTTCGGTCGTTTGAGCCGCTTTAATGATTGAAGTAGAGCGGTCTAATGTATCTTCACCGCTAATTGGCTGAGCGATTGGTTTTAAGAAACCAACTTTAGTACCTTTTTGTTCTAAGGCGTGAACAAGACCTAAACTGACACTTGTTAAGCCTACGCCTGTTGAGGTAGGGATAAGAATAATAGTTCTAGACATTTTAATGTGTTCCGAATTTAAAAGTGAAAAAGGGCAGAGTGGTCTGCCCTTAGAAATTATAATGCTAATTTAGCGGTATCTTGTGCAATCACTAATTCTTCATTTGTTGGGATAACAATCGCTTTAAATGCAGAATCGTCTGTTGTAATAACACCTTCTTTACCGAAACGTGCTGCTAAGTTACGCTCGTTATCTACTTTAATACCGAATAATTTTAAGTGGTTTAAAGTTAATTCACGTACGTGACCAGAGTTTTCACCAATGCCACCGGTAAATGCAATAGCGTCTAAGTGTGAATCACCTAAAATCGCCATATATGCACCGATGTATTTTGCTAAGCGATATGCGTAAACGTCTAACGCACGTTTCGCTTCAGGTTTAGACGCATCGTCATAGTTATCTTCAGCGTAGCGGCAGTCGCTTGTTACTTCAGTTAAACCTAAAAGACCTGATTTTTTCACTAAGGTATCTTCAATTTGTTCCATTGACATACCAAGGTTTTTATATAGGTAGAAGATGATAGCAGGGTCGATATCACCTGAACGAGTACCCATTACTAAACCTTCTAACGGTGTTAAACCCATTGATGTGTCAATACATTTACCGTTACGAACCACAGAAACTGAACCACCGTTACCTAAGTGGCATACGATAGTATTTACTTGATCAACCGGTTTACCTACACGTTCAGCAACTTCACGAGAAATGAATAAGTGGCTTGTACCGTGAGCACCATAACGACGAATACCGTGCTCTTTATATAATGCATATGGAAGCGCATATAAATATGCTTCTTCTGGCATAGTTTGATGGAATGCTGTATCAAAAACAGCAACGTTTTTCTCTTTTAATTCAGGGAAAATACGGAAAGCTTCTTTAATACCAATTAAGTGAGCAGGGTTGTGAAGTGGTGCAAATTGAATTGCATCTTCAATACCTTTAACAACATCATCATTGATAACCACAGATGATGTGAATTTTTCTCCACCGTGAACGATACGATGACCGATAGCACCGATACTTGCTTTTAATTCTTCTGATAATAGCTCATTAGCGATAAACGTAAGAGCTTCGCTGTGTGCTGCACCAGCACCTAAATCAGCATTGCCTTTTTCGCCGTTTAATTTCCATTTAATACGAGCATCTTCTAAATGAAACGCTTCTGCTAGACCAGATAATTTTTCATCACCTGTTTTTGGATCTAAGATAGCAAATTTTAAAGATGAGCTACCGCAGTTAAGGATAAGAATTAAATTTTTAGACATGTCAAATACCTTAATTTCGTTTGAACGATTTATACCTAAATACGCAAGGCGTGAATACTTGTATAGAATACACAATTCATGAGTTGAATTAAAGAAATAATAAATAAATTTTGATCTAGATTAGCAAAATACCATCAAAGGCGTATAAAAATAAAAATATTTATAACTTATATCTTCTTATTTTAATTTCGCATAATGTAGATTATGTTAAATTGAAACAAACTATAAGAAATCCGACTTTAATGTTCATACTCATCTCCATCGGATTTCTTTATTATTTACACATTATTGCGCAATCGAACCAAATTTTCCTGCTTGTACATCACGAATTGCTTGCACAATTTCAGCTTCGCTATTCATGACAAATGGTCCATAACCTACAATAGGCTCATCAATTGGTTCGCCGGTTAAAATCAGAATTTTTGAGTCTTTGTTTGCAGCAAGCTCAACATCTGAACCACCACGCACAAATGTAGCTAATTCACCTGTTTTAGCAATATCGCTACCATTGATTTTAACTTCTCCATCAAGCACTAACACAATTAGATTATGGCTTTCCGGTACAGCAAACAGATTGCTTTTACCTGCATTTAGACGAACATCCCACATATTTACAGGTGTAAAGGTACTTGCTGCACCATTTACATTATTTAAATTTCCTGCAATTAAACGAGCGTAACCAGCATTATCGGCAAACTCAACAACAGGAATTTCTGCTGATGTAATTGCTTGATATTTTGGCGTTGTCATTTTGTCTTTCGCCGGTAAATTCACCCAAAGTTGCACCATTTCGAACATTCCACCCTCTTTAGAGAATTTTTCAGAATGGAATTCTTGATGCATTAAGCCTGAGCCAGCCGTCATCCATTGTACATCGCCAGTCCCGATTGTGCCGCCACCGCCATAAGAGTCGCTATGCGAAACTTCGCCTTGATAGGCAACGGTTACTGTTTCAAAACCACGGTGTGGATGCTCTCCTACTCCACGTGGGTGATATTCACGGTTTGGTTCAAAATAACGAGGTGGATTATAATCCATCAATAAGAACGGACTTAAGTTTTCATTTCTCTCGTTATAGCTAAACATTGATTGAACTTCAAAACCATCTCCAACCCAGTGTTTTGCTGGAGCACGACGAATATTTGCTAATTTTTTCATATAAACCTCACATTGTTATCTAATGGACGCTATTATATACTTTCATTTTTACAGATAAACTATCAAAAAGTAAAAACTCTATTTACTAAAAGCGAATAATAATTCACTAGATAACAATGATTTTTTATTAACGCAATTTTTCTGGAACCTTCGGTGCAGGTAAACGTTTCAACACCGTCCCTTCCAAGTTAATATCGCCAAAACGGAAATGGCCATTATTCCAGTCTTCTACCGCTTGTTCTAAGGCTTCTTTGCTGTCTGCCACAAAGTTCCACCAAATGACGGTTGGATGAGGTAGAGGCTCGCCGCCTAATAACATAATATGCGAACCGGCTTCGGCCCAAAGGTCCAATTCACCATTTGCATTTTGGCAATCAAATAAGACCGCTAGCTCATCGGCTTTATAGCTCACGCCGTTTACTTTCACTTCGCCTTTTAACACTAAAATGCCATATTCAAAGGTCGGAACACGGTCTATATCAAAGGCTTGCGCATTTTTAAATTGCATATCTACCCCAACCAATGGGCTAAATTGCGTAGTGGGTGCAGTGCGACCTAAGTAGCTACCTGTGGTTAGTACATAATCAATACCGTTTTCGCTCCATTCAGGTAATTCAGGATAATGCTCAAAATTCGGTTTGATTTCTTGGTTCATTGGCAACGCAATCCAAAGTTGTACTGCGTGTAAATCGTGAACACCTTCAGGAGTTTGCTCTGTATGGCTAATACCGTAATTTGCCCCTGTTCCAGCCGTCATTAAATTCACTTGTTTAGGGCGAATAAGCTGACGATTGCCAAGGCTATCTTGGTGCCAAACTTCGCCTTGTAGCATCCAAGTAAAGGTTTGAAGATTGGTATGCGGATGTAGACCTACTTGTAAACCTAATGAATCTTCTTCAAATTCCGCAGGCCCTGCGTGATCTAAGAAACACCAAGCACCTACGGTTTTGCGTGTGGCTTGTGGTAATAAACGGGCAACGGGAATACCGCCCACATCTTTTGTTTTTGCTAAAATTTTATCTACGCTCATGACATTCTCCATATTAAGAAAAACCGGCGGATTATAACCGCATAGACTGATGACAAACCTAAAATTGTCGTGAATACCACGATATTTTTTCAGTGCAAGTATTCAACTCATTCAATTTTGCGGAAATCTCAAGTCTCATAGTAGACATTGAGAATGTCATTATCAATTGCATCCCCTTCCCCTCACCCGCTTGCGGGAGAGGGTGGAGAAAAATGTGAAGCATTTTTCGGAGGGAGAGGGGAAATAACGATCTTTCCCCCTCTCTCTGCCTACGGATTCTGAACGAATCCTACGGCTGTCTCTCTCCCGTAAACGGGCGAGAGGAAATGAGATTTTGTCAGCAATCTGAACCCTAAGTTGATCGGCGAGCCATTGCGTGAACTCAATCAAATAAATCACTACCCTATTTTAAGTTGGGCTAAGTTAAATCACTCTTGGGTTTTCGAACATCAAGAAATCGGCTCGCAAGTTGTTAATTATTATCCTAAGTTGATTAGTGAAAATATTTATCTTATTCATAAAAGTGTTGTGGAAGGTGTGGGGATCGCGGTGTTGCCGGAAGTGTTGGTAAGAAAAGATTTAAAGCAAGGGACATTACAAATTATTTCTCCGAACGGTTGGAAAATTCCTAAATGGATGGTTCACGTTGCTTACAGCTCCCGTCATAGTTTGCAGCCATCTGCCAGATTATTGATTGATTTTCTTGCGGTTAAATTTGCCGAGTCAGATATTGTTATCTAAAAAAATCCCCTTAATGAGAGAATTAAGGGGATTGCAATTTTTAGGATAAAAAAGACCGCTTGTTAAAATTGGCTATGTATAACCATAGCCAATTTAGATATTTTATTATGAATTATTTTCTCTTGCTCGAGTGAGAATATTTTGAATTTCAAGCATTGTTTCTTGATCTTCTGCTAATGCAATTTTACGCATTTCTGCATTTTTGAAAATCTCAAGTTTAGGATCATAAACTTCCGCCATTAATTTCACGTGATGACGATCTCGGTCGAAATAGTATTTACAGATTTCATCTGCCACTTCGTGTTCAATACCTAAAATTTCTAATGCCTTACGACTGCTTCGTACTGCTGAGTCAAAGGTTTCTCGAACCTGAATATCTGCACCCGATTTATAAAGTTCAAACACATGACGGCGGTCATAAGCACGAGCCAAAATTTTGATGTTCGGATTCATTGAACGGGCAAGCTCCACAATATGTAATGCTTGTTGTTTATCGTCCACCGCAACAATCAATAATTCTGCTGTTTCAATTCCTGCATTGTGTAATAACTCCGGACGTGTTGCATTACCATAATAGCTTTTAATACCGAACTGTCTTGCCGCTTCAACCTGTTTTGCATTGAGATCGATAATTGTTGGGTGATAACCGGACATCGTTAAAATATGATTAACAATCTGCCCATAACGCCCAATACCGACTAAGATAATCGGGTGCTGTTCATCAATATGATCTTCAGCTTGCTGCTCGCCTTTATCTGCTAAACGAGGTACAACAAATTTATTGTGCAAAATAATGGTTAATGGGGCAAAAATCATCGAAAGCACTACAATCGCCGTGAAATTCGCTTGAATTTCCGAGCTAATTACCCCCTGAGTTGCCGCTGCCGCATAAAGAACAAAAGCAAATTCCCCACCTTGTGCCATCACGACGGCTCTATCCATAGCGGTAGAATTGGTACTTTTTGCTAATTTAGCAATAATAAAAATCGCCAGAGATTTAACAAACATCATCGCCAAAACAATAGATAAAATCATCAGCCAGTTGTTAAAGACGATGTTTAAATCTAGTGCCATTCCCACGCCAAGGAAGAATAAGCCTAACAGCAAGCCTCTAAACGGCTCAATGTCCGCCTCTAATTGATGACGGAAGCTCGATTCAGAAAGTAACACCCCTGCCACAAAAGCGCCCATTGCCGTAGAAAGTCCGCCCTCTTCCATCAATAATGCTGAACCTAATACGACGAACAACGCTGCAGCAGTCATCAGTTCACGGATTTTAGTTTTCGCCAAAATACGGAAAAGAGGGTTTAATAACCAAACTCCTGCAACAACTAAAGCGGTAACCGATAAACCGGCTATACCGATTTTCTGCCATACCGGTTGAGCATTTGCCACCTCATTCGCTTCGAGTGGTGATAGGAATGTAACTACTGCTAATAGTGGCACAATAATCAGATCTTCAAACAATAAAATGGAAACCATTTTTTGACCACGATAGCTTGCCATATCGCCACGTTCGCTTAACACCTGCATCACAATCGCCGTTGATGTTAAAACAAAGCCGGCGCCACCAATAAATGCTACTTGCCACGGAAAACCAAAAGCCATACCGACAAATGTCAGTAAGATTGCGCTTGTAACTACTTGAGCACTACCTAAACCAAAAATTTGACGGCGTAATCCCCAAAGGTGGGACGGTTTCATTTCCAACCCGATAATAAATAAGAACATCACGACACCTAGTTCGGCGACGTGTATGATAGATTGAGAATCAGAGAAAAGTTTTAACCCAAACGGACCAATTGCGATACCCGCGGCTAAATACCCTAATACCGAACCTAACCCTAACCGTTTAAAAATAGGCACAGCAATAATTGCTGCACCCAGTAGCGTAACGACGCTTACTAATTGATTTGCACCTTCTGCTGCCATATACCCTCAATATTTAAAATTTACCTATTATATTTTTACCTGTTTAATTTTTATTAAACAATGAGCTATTATTGAATATATTTTATAAAATTTCTAGTCCTAACACCTTGTATTTACTTAGATTTAACGATTTAATTTAATAGGTAAATAAATAGAATTCCAAATTAAAAAATATCCTAGTTTTCCTCTTCCTTCTTCGGGTAAAATAAGTACCGGTTTAGATTTAAGGAAAAGTATTTATGATAATACCAATAATTGATTTACAGATTGCCTGTGAAAATAGTGAAAATTTACCCAGCTTAGAACAATTTATGCTCTGGGTGCAAACAGCACTGGCTTATGAAGCACAAACTGAAGAGTTTCCAGAAACGGAAATGACCATTCGCATTGTTGATGAAGCAGAAAGCCACGAATTAAACCTAACTTATCGAGGCAAAGATAAACCAACAAATGTACTCTCTTTCCCCTTTGAAGTGCCGGAAGGTATTGAATTGCCACTATTGGGCGATTTAGTCATCTGCCGCCAAGTTGTAGAAAAAGAAGTGGAAGAACAACAAATATCCCTTGAATCTCATTGGGCGCATTTAGCCATTCACGGTACGCTGCATTTATTAGGTTATGATCATATTGAAGATGAAGAAGCCGAAGAAATGGAAGGATTAGAAACTGAAATTATGCAAAAACTCGGTTTTGCCGATCCTTACCTCTCTGAAAAAGTCATCGAAAGCTAATTCCCAACGCTATGAGAAAACTCGTTGTTTTGACTTCAGCACCTGACTTTCTGGAAGGTGCTGAAAATTTTTCCCATATTATCCTGCCTATCTTATCTTCTGATAAAGAAAAAAACGTTACATTGCCACGAAATCATAAAATTTCAGATTGGCAAAAAATCCCATTTTCCAATGCAAAAACGTTATTAGGTACGGAACACCCTTTCGCTTTTTTTGATATGCGAGCTTCAAATGGCGTGAATTTTCATTTGGAAGCCTTTGCGATTGTTGCCGGCACTATTCAAGATAATGGGATACTCTATCTTATCTGCCCTCATTGGCATAATTTAAGTGAGCAAATGGATGAAGATGCGTTACGTTGGAACGATAATAAACTCATTACAACACCCCATTTCTATCACTACTTCAAACAGTGTATTCACGAGTTTCATTTTGAAGTTACATCTGAGTTTTCCTATCCTACAAGCGGTCAAAATCTCGTTGAATTTCGCCAATTTACGCCACAACAGCAAAATATTTTTGAAAATTTACCGCTTGATCACGCAGATATTCATCTTATTACTGCACCTAGAGGACGAGGAAAATCCACTTTAGCCGGCAAATTAGCAGAACAAATTGCGCAAAAAATGCCTGTGATCATTACTTCCCGTAGTCAAGCTGCTCTACCTAGCTTTTGGAGAATGATCCAATCTGAGCATATTCAATTCTTTCCGCCGGATTTGCTTATCAAACAGATTGAAGAACAAGCGTTAAACCCTCAGAGCTGGCTATTTATTGATGAAGCCGCCAGTTTGCCTTTGCCTCTGCTGGTTAAGTTTTGTGAGTTTTTTCATAAAGTTGTTTTAACCACAACAACGCATAATTATGAAGGAACAGGCAGAGGCTTTTCATTGAAATTACCGCCACTTTTAACTCGAAGCATTAAACAATGGCAATTAACTCAACCGCTACGTTGGCAGGAAAACGATCCACTCGAATATTTTGTGGAGCGATTATTGCTACTGGATGATGAAGTTCATTATGATCATCAGAAAAAGGCAACAAAAACAGACTTTTATCGCCTACTCGCTGCAGCGCACTATAAAACAACACCTACGGATTTACGCCGTTTATTTGATGGTGAAAATCAAATTTTATTTCCTTATTCAGGGAATGGGCAACTTCTTGGTGGCATTTGGGCGATAAACGAAGGTGGTTTAGATAATGTGCTTTCACAAGCCATTTGGCGAGGAGAACGGCGACCGCAAGGCAGCTTAGTGGCGCAATATCTTTGTTATCAAGGTAATCTCCCCGAAGCACCGCAGCTATACTCTGTCCGAATTTCTCGTATTGCTGTCGAGCCTCTCTTCCAAAAGCAAGGTATCGGCAAGCGGTTAGTTTCTGATTTTATTTTGCAAATTTCACAGCAAAAACAACCGCTTGTTGATTTTATTTCAGTCAGTTTTGGACAAACCGAAGCATTAACCCATTTTTGGCAACAATGTGGTTTTGAATTAGTCCAAATTACACCAAATAAAGAAGCCAGTAGCGGTTATTACAGTGCGATGATGCTCTACCCTTTAACGGAGAAAGGCAAACAATTTGTAGAAAAAGCAAAAATGCGATTTAGTCGAAATCAAGCACTATTGCCCCATATCCAAAATGGTAGTCAGAAAATGGCTGAAGACCTCAAATTGGATAAAGCCGATTGGCAGGATTTATACGGTTTTGCTTATGCGCAACGTTCTTTTCAGGCGAGCTACACCAGTCTAAAACGGCTTTATTGGCAATATCCTGCACAATTTTCTGCGATGAAGGGGATTTTTGAACGAGAAGAACCATTGCCCAACAACAAAAAGCAATGGATTAACCATTACAGAACGTTGGTGCAAAAAATTTTGCAAGAAAATGATGGATAGCGCTTGCCAAAAGCGATATTTCGCTTTATAAAGATTTCATTTCAAACACAACTTTTAGAGGACAATAAAATGTCAATGTTTAGTCATATTCAAGCAGCACCAGCCGATCCTATTTTAGGTTTAGGAGAAGCATTTAAAGCAGAAACACGTGCCGGAAAAATTAATCTTGGTATTGGTGTTTATATGAACGATGAAGGGAAAACGACAATCGTTAAAGCCGTTAAAGAATCGGAACGCCAATTATTAGAAACGGAAATGACCAAAAATTATTTAACCATTGATGGTGTGGCAGCTTATAACGCCCAAACCCAAGTATTGCTTTTCGGTGAAAATGCTGAAGTGATTACTTCTGGTCGAGCGAAAACAGCACAAAGTTTGGGTGGCACCGGTGCTTTACGTATTGCAGCAGAATTTATTAAACGTAACACCTCTGCAAAAAATGTTTGGATTTCGGCTCCAACTTGGCCAAACCATAATGCGATTATGGCAGCGGTTGGCTTAAATGTGAAAGATTATCGCTACTACGATCCAAAAACAAACCGCTTAGATTGGGATAATCTTATTGCGGATTTAAGCCAAGCGGAAGCTGGTGATGTGGTGTTATTCCACGGTTGTTGTCATAACCCAACCGGTATCGATCCAACACCGGAACAATGGGAAACATTAGCAGCTTTATCTGCAGAAAAAGGCTGGTTACCATTATTTGACTTTGCTTATCAAGGTCTTGGTAACGGTTTAGAAGAAGATGCTTACGGTTTACGTGCCTTTGCTAAAAGCCACAAAGAATTATTAGTTGCAAGCTCGTATTCAAAAAACTTCGGTTTATATAATGAGCGTGTTGGTGCATTTACCCTAGTGGCTGAAAATGCAGAAGTTGCAAATCGTGCCTTTACGCAAGTGAAATCTATTATTCGTGTACTCTACTCTAACCCATCAGCACACGGTGCAAGTACCGTTGCAACAGTGTTAGCAAATCCTACGCTGAAAGCTTCGTGGATTGAAGAATTGACGGAAATGCGTAACCGTATTAAAGAGATGCGCAATCAATTAGTTCAGTTATTAAAAGAGAAAGGGGCAACTCAAGACTTCTCTTTTATCAATGAACAAAATGGAATGTTCTCTTTCAGTGGCTTAACACCTGAACAAGTCGATCGTTTACGTGAAGAATTTGCTATTTATGCGGTTCGCTCCGGACGTATCAACGTTGCAGGCATTACCAGCAGCAATATTGAAGCGTTAGCAGAAGCTATTGTGAAAGTACTTTAACTACTATGCCTTATAAAATCCCTCATCGAGGGATTTTTTTACTCAAACAACCTCTCCCTTACTCGCAGAAATTGAATTTCCTTATACGAAAGTAATTAAATATCCACACAAGTGTCATAACTTACAAAAGTAGACTAAAAGAAAAAACTATACGATAAACTCCCAAAGGTGCATATTATTTCCCCCCCTCAAAAATCAATAAATTACATACATTTCCTTTACAAAACCTTAACAAAAATGAGTGTTTCATTTCCTATAAAACATCCGACCAGTGTTATTTTTGGTCAAAAAGCAAACAAATAGACTGCAGCAAACGTTTGCCTTATGTTGTGTTACAAAAATATTATGGTTTTTTGTTTAGAATAATTTATCTATATTCATTTTTTAGGGAATGGGAGGGATGATGCTAAAAAATGATTTTAACGTATTGGGACAAATTGCTTGGTTATGGGCAAATTCTCCAATGCACCGAAATTGGTCAGTTTCACTGTTAATGAAGAATGTTATTCCTGCAATTGAAAATGACCAATATTTGTTACTAGTTGATGATGGTTTTCCTATTGCATATTGCAGTTGGGCCAAATTAACTCTAGAGAGTGAGGCTCGCTATGTAAAGGACACCAATTCATTAAAAATAGATGATTGGAATGCAGGAGATCGTATATGGATCATTGATTGGATTGCCCCATTCGGGGATTCATCTCTATTGTATAAACATATGAGACAACGTTTTCCATACGATATTGGAAGGGCAATTAGAATCTATCCTAGCAAAAAAGATACTGGAAAAATCATATATTTAAAAGGAGGAAAAATAACAAAAAAAGTAGCTGAAAAGACATTTCTTCAATATGAGCAAGAGTTAATAACAGCTCTACAATAATATCTTTAAATGATCAATTATATATAAAGGAGACTCTTTTATGTCAAAAATCACTTTGTCATCATTAAAATCGTCCTTACAACAAGGATTGACAAATGGGAAAAACAAGTTAAATCAAGCAGGTACAACACTGAAGAATGGTTTAACTCAAACTGGTCATTCTCTACAGAATGGGGCTAAAAAATTAATCTTATATATTCCTCAAGGCTATGATCCGGGTCAAGGAAATGGAATTCAAGATTTAGTTAAAGCTGCTAATGATTTAGGTATTGAAGTATGGCGAGAAGAACGCAGCAATTTGGACATTGCAAAAACTAGCTTTGATACAACTCAGAAAATTCTAGGTTTTACTGATAGAGGAATTGTATTATTTGCACCTCAGCTAGATAATTTATTAAAGAAGAATCCTAAAATTGGCAATACATTAGGAAGTGCTTCTAGCATCTCACAAAATATAGGTAAAGCCAATACTGTATTAGGTGGTATTCAATCTATTTTAGGATCTGTTTTATCTGGAGTAAATCTGAATGAATTACTTCAAAATAAAGATCCTAATCAATTAGAACTTGCAAAAGCAGGGTTAGAACTGACTAATGAATTAGTTGGTAATATTGCTAGCTCGGTGCAAACTGTAGATGCATTTGCAGAACAAATATCTAAACTAGGTTCACATTTACAGAATGTGAAAGGATTAGGAGGATTGAGTAATAAATTACAAAATCTACCAGATCTAGGAAAAGCGAGTTTAGGTTTGGACATTATCTCTGGTTTACTTTCTGGAGCATCTGCAGGTCTCATTTTAGCAGATAAAGAGGCTTCAACAGAAAAGAAAGCTGCCGCAGGTGTAGAATTTGCTAACCAAATTATAGGTAATGTAACAAAAGCGGTCTCATCTTACATTCTTGCCCAACGAGTGGCTTCAGGTTTGTCTTCAACTGGTCCTGTCGCTGCATTAATCGCATCTACAGTTGCACTAGCTGTTAGCCCTCTTTCATTCTTAAATGTAGCTGATAAGTTTAAACAAGCTGATTTAATCAAATCATATTCTGAACGCTTCCAAAAATTAGGATATGATGGAGATCGTTTATTAGCTGATTTTCACCGTGAGACAGGAACTATTGATGCTTCTGTAACAACAATTAACACTGCTTTAGCAGCTATCTCCGGTGGAGTTGGAGCTGCAAGCGCAGGTTCTCTAGTCGGAGCTCCAGTTGCATTACTCGTTGCTGGTGTTACAGGACTTATTACAACTATTCTCGAATATTCTAAGCAAGCTATGTTTGAACATGTTGCAAATAAGGTTCATGACAGAATAGTTGAATGGGAGAAAAAACATAATAAAAACTATTTTGAGCAAGGTTATGATTCTCGTCATTTAGCTGATTTACAAGACAATATGAAGTTTCTTATCAATTTAAATAAAGAACTTCAGGCTGAACGCGTAGTAGCTATTACCCAACAAAGATGGGATAACCAAATTGGAGACCTAGCGGCAATTAGCCGTAGAACGGATAAAATTTCCAGTGGAAAAGCTTATGTGGATGCTTTTGAGGAGGGGCAACACCAGTCCTACGATTCATCCGTACAGCTAGATAACAAAAACGGTATTATTAATATTAGTAATACAAATAGAAAGACACAAAGTGTTTTATTCAGAACTCCATTACTAACTCCAGGTGAAGAGAATCGGGAACGTATTCAGGAAGGTAAAAATTCTTATATTACAAAATTACATATACAAAGAGTTGACAGTTGGACTGTAACAGATGGTAATGCTAGCTCAAGCGTAGATTTCACTAATGTAGTACAACGAATCGCTGTAAAATTTGATGATGCAGGTAACATTATCGAATCTAAAGATACTAAAATTATCGCAAATTTAGGTGCTGGTAACGATAATGTATTTGTTGGGTCAAGTACTACCGTTATTGATGGCGGGGACGGACATGATCGAGTTCACTACAGTAGAGGAGAATATGGCGCATTAGTTATTGATGCTACAGCCGAGACAGAAAAAGGCTCATATTCAGTAAAACGCTATGTCGGAGACAGTAAAGCATTACATGAAACAATTGCCACCCACCAAACAAATGTTGGTAATCGTGAAGAAAAAATTGAATATCGTCGTGAAGATGATCGTTTCCATACTGGTTATACTGTGACGGACTCACTCAAATCAGTTGAAGAGATCATTGGTTCACAATTTAATGATATTTTCAAAGGAAGCCAATTTGATGATGTGTTCCATGGTGGTAATGGTGTAGACACTATTGATGGTAACAATGGTGACGATCATTTATTTGGTGGCGCAGGCGATGATGTTATCGATGGAGGAAACGGTAACAATTTCCTTGTTGGAGGAACCGGTAATGATATTATCTCGGGAGGCAAAGATAATGATATTTATGTCCATAAAACAGGCGATGGAAATGATTCTATTACAGACTCTGGCGGACAAGATAAACTGGCATTTTCGGATGTAAATCTTAAAGACCTCACCTTTAAGAAAGTAGATTCTTCTCTCGAAATCATTAATCAAAAAGGCGAAAAAGTTCGTATTGGGAATTGGTTCTTAGAAGATGATTTGGCTAGCACAGTTGCTAACTATAAAGCTACGAATGACCGAAAAATTGAGGAAATTATTGGTAAAGGAGGAGAACGTATTACATCAGAACAAGTTGATAAACTGATTAAGGAGGGTAACAATCAAATCTCTGCAGAAGCATTATCCAAAGTTGTGAATGATTACAATACGAGTAAAGATAGACAGAACGTATCTAATAGCTTAGCAAAATTGATTTCTTCAGTCGGGAGCTTTACGTCTTCCTCAGACTTTAGGAATAATTTAGGAACATATGTTCCTTCATCAATAGATGTCTCGAATAATATTCAATTAGCTAGAGCCGCTTAATATTCAAATCATAGCAATCCTATGGTGTAAATTATAGGATTGTTATTTTTTTAAAGGAGAATTTATGGAACCCAATAAAAATAAGGATCTTGGTTTAGCTGCACTTAAAATTCTTGCTCAATATCATAATATTTCAGTCAACCCCGAAGAATTAAAACATAAATTTGATCTAGATGGAAAAGGTTTGTCTTTAACATCATGGTTAATCGCAGCAAAATCATTAGATTTAAAAGCAAAGGCTATTAATAAAGCCGTTGAGCGTTTACCTTTTGTTAATTTACCTGCACTTATCTGGAGGGAAGATGGAAAACATTTTATCTTAGTAAAGATAGATAAAGATAAAAAACGCTATTTAACCTATAACTTAGAGGATGATGCGCCTAAAATTTTGGAGGAAAGCGAGTTTACTAATTTATACCAAAATAAAATTATTTTAATGACCTCTAGAGCATCTATTATTGGTCAACTTGCAAAATTTGATTTTACTTGGTTTATTCCTGCTGTCATTAAATATAGGAAAATTTTTATTGAAACCTTGATCGTTTCTGTTTTTTTACAAATTTTCGCACTAATTACACCGCTATTTTTCCAAGTTGTTATGGATAAAGTATTAGTTCATAGGGGATTCTCGACTTTAAATGTCATTACTATTGCTCTTGCAATTGTTATTGTATTTGAAATTATCTTAAATGGACTAAGAACTTATATATTTTCTCATAGTACAAGTAGAATTGATGTTGAATTAGGAGCAAAACTTTTCCGACATTTATTAGCACTACCAATTTCTTATTTTGAAAATCGAAGAGTTGGAGATACGGTTGCTAGAGTAAGAGAATTGGATCAAATCCGCAGTTTTTTAACAGGACAAGCGCTTACATCTGTTTTAGATCTTGTTTTTTCGTTTATTTTCTTTATCGTTATGTGGTTTTATAGCCCAAAACTTACGATAGTCATTCTTTGTTCGCTACCATTCTATATATTATGGTCATTATTAATCAGTCCAATACTTCGTCGTAGATTAGACGAGAAATTTGCTAGAGGAGCTGATAATCAATCCTTTTTAGTTGAATCAGTTAGTGCAATAAATACAATTAAAGCAATGGCCGTTACTCCACAAATGACTAATATTTGGGATAAACAATTAGCTGGTTATGTAGCATCAAATTTTCGAGTTACTGTTTTGGCAACTATCGGTCAGCAAGGTGTGCAATTCATTCAAAAAACTGTCATGGTAATAAATCTTTGGCTTGGTGCACATTTAGTAATTTCAGGTGATTTAAGTATAGGAAAACTTATTGCATTTAATATGTTATCTGGGCAAGTTATTGCTCCTGTTATTCGTTTAGCTCAATTATGGCAAGACTTTCAACAGGTCGGTATTTCAGTGACTCGTTTAGGTGATGTATTGAATGCCCCAACAGAAAGTTATAAAGGCAAATTATCTCTACCTGAAATTCAAGGTGATATCACATTCAAGAATATTAATTTTAGATACAAACCTGACTCTCCTACTATTTTACGTAATGTTTCTTTAAGTATTAAAAAAGGAGAGGTTATCGGAATAGTTGGGCGTTCAGGCTCAGGGAAAAGTACCTTAACAAAATTATTACAACGTTTTTATATTCCCGAGCAAGGTCAAATTTTAGTTGATGGACATGACTTAGCTTTAGCTGATCCCAACTGGCTACGCCGTCAAATCGGTGTAGTACTACAAGATAATGTGCTATTTAATCGCTCTATTAGAGAAAATATTGCACTCACGGATCCAGGAATGTCGATGGAAAGGATTATTGCAGCCGCTAACTTAGCTGGTGCCCATAGCTTCATCTCTGAATTAAAAGAAGGATACGATACAATAGTGGGTGAACAAGGGGCTGGTTTATCAGGAGGGCAACGACAAAGAATAGCAATAGCTAGAGCACTTATTAATAATCCCAAAATACTAATTTTTGATGAAGCTACCAGTGCATTAGATTATGAATCAGAACGGATTATTATGAATAATATGTCCAAAATCAGTGAAGGAAGAACAGTAATAATTATTGCTCATCGATTATCTACAGTAAAAAATGCAGATCGCATTATTGTGATGGAAAAGGGAGAAATTATTGAAGAAGGAAAACATAATGAATTACTTCAAAACACTAATGGGTTTTATTACTATCTAAATCAATTACAAATGAATTAAGGAAGAAAGAAAATGAAACTTTGGATAATAAGCATTTATGAATTTTTTCTTCGATATAAAAATCTTTTCCAAGAAGTATGGAAAGTTCGTAAAGAATTAGATTCACCTGTAAGACTTAAAGAAGAATATGAGTTTCTGCCAGCTCATTTAGAGTTAATTGAAACTCCTGTTTCTAAAAAGCCTCGAGCTGTAGCTTATTTAATCATGTTATTTCTTGCTATCTCTATAATTATTTCTATTTTTAGTAAAGTGGAAATAGTTGCAACAGCAACAGGTAAATTAACATTTAGTGGTAGAAGTAAGGAAATTGAACCTATTGAAAATGCTTTAGTAAAAGAAATTTTTGTGAAAGATGGGCAATTTGTAGAAAAAGGCGACCTCCTGATTAGTTTATCTGCTTTAGGTGTAGAAGAAGAGCTAAAGAAGTCTCGCTCTTCCCTTGCGTTGGCAAGATTAGAAAAATATCGTTATAGCACCCTCTTAGAATCCATTGAGAAAGAAAAATTACCTGTAATTGATTTTTCTCATATGGAATTAGATAGAGTATCCGAAGAGGAACGCTTGAGAATAAAGCATTTAATTGAGGAGCAATATACCACATGGCAAAAACAAAAATCTCAAAAACTTTTAGCTTATAAGAGAAAACAAGCAGAAAAACAAACATTGCTTACTTATATAAGAAAATATGAGGGGTTATTTAAAATAGAAAATGAAAAATATCAGGATTTAAAAAAATTATATAACCAAAAATCTGTATCAAGGCATGAATTACTTGTTCAAGAAAATAAATCTATTGAAGCTAAGAATGAATTAGATGTTTCTCATTCAAGATTAAATGAATTAGAGCATGATTTATTACAAGTTCAAGAAGAGATTTTCCTTACAACACAATTATTTAAAAGTGAAATTTTAGAGAAGCTTAAACACCATGTTGAAAATGAGAAACAGTTAAGTCTAGAATTAGAAAAGAACTATCAACGACAGCAAGCATCCATGATAAGGGCACCTATATCTGGTACAATTCAGCAGTTAAAAGTTCATACTATCGGTAGTGTTGTAACTACAGCTGAAACATTAATGATAATTACTCCTAAAGAAGATCTTCTAGAAGTAACAGCATTGATTCAGAATAAAGACATAGGTTTTATTAAGCAAGGGCAAGATGCAATTATCAAAGTTGATACATACCCTTATACACGTTATGGATATTTACAAGGAAAAGTAAAACATATTAGCTTAGATGCAATAGAGCATCCTCAACTAGGCTTAGTATTTAATGCTATCATTAAATTTAATGAAGGCACTCAAAATTTGTTTGATGAAAAAGGGATTAAGCTCGGTTCGGGAATGACTATTACTGCTGAAATAAAAACCGGTATGCGTAGCATAATCAGCTATTTATTAAGTCCTTTGGAGGAAGGATTTACAGAAAGTTTAAGGGAACGTTAAAAAGTACCATAAAACATATTCTATCTAAAATAAACCCGCTCCAAGTAAAAATTGGAGCGGATTATATACAATAGGGAAAAACCTACCTACAGTGTTTTTTTTAAGATCGCGAATTTATTATTGATTTAACCAAATCATAAAATCTGCTACGGTATGGAAAGAACCAAAGACCAACACAATATCTTGTTCTTTAGCCTGATTAAAAGCAATAGGCGTTGCTTGGGCGATATTTTCATAAGCACAAGCGGTCGCATTTGGTAAAGATTTTACCAACTTTTCAAATACTGCTTCCCCACTCTGCCCTCTCCAGCAATCTAACCCAACACAAAACCATTCATCAATAAGATTATCCAGCGGTTCAACAATACCTGATAATTCTTTATCTTCAAGGCAACTAAAAATAGCAAAAATTTTGCCTTTTTTAACCGCTTGTAAGCGCTCTGCTAAATAACGTGCGGCATGTGGATTATGTCCCACATCAATTATCACTTTCGCTTTAGGCATTATCCCACTAAATTGTGCGAAGTCAGATGCTGCCAACGTTTGAAAACGCCCAGTCATCTGTGCTTCAGATAGTGTTTCTCGAATAATCTGTTCACTCATGTTAAATGGTAATTGTGTCAGTGCCGCAATTGCCGTTCCAGCATTGGGAATAGGAATAAGTGGCATAGGTAAATCAACAAACTGTTGATCTGCCGCCTTCCACGAAAAACGCTCTGCTTTAACAGAATAATGCCAATCAACATCTCTTTGCATAACGTGACATTGTAATTGTTTGGCGTGTGTTAAAATGGAGTTCGGGCAATCCGGTTCACCAATCACTACGGGGATATGTTCACGGAAAATGCCTGCTTTTTCTCGACCAATATCTTCTCGATTGTCGCCTAAGAACGCCACGTGATCGATGTCAATAGAGGTAATAACCGCTAAATGAGGATCAACGATATTCGTTGCATCTAAACGTCCGCCTAAGCCGACTTCTAAAATCACAACATCTAATTTCGCATTTTTAAATAATTGAAATGCTGATAACGTACTGAATTCAAAGTAGGTTAAAGAAGCGGTCTTTTTTTCATTAATATCTGCAAAAGATTGAATATGAAAGTGATCGGCTAAAACCTCGCCATTGATACGGACACGTTCATTGTAGCGAATTAAATGTGGCGAAGAATAAACGCCCACGGTTAAACCTGCTTTAAGTAATGCAACTTCCAAAAAACGGCAAGTTGAGCCTTTTCCATTGGTACCGGCAACCGTTATAACATAAGGCGCAGGATTAAGTAGGTCAAGCTGTGCTGCTACGCTTTTAATCCGTTCAAGCCCCATATCAATAGGTTTAAAATGGCTTTTTTCTAAATAAGCCAACCAAGTTTCTAGGCTATCAGAACGGTCTGGGGTAATTAAATCTGTCATCATAATCAAAAGAAAATCCCTGCTTTAACAGGGATTTATGTATTTAAAAAAGGTTATTCTTCAATAATCAATTCACCCGTTTTAAACGGTGAAGGTTGATTTGTCATTTTAGCACACAGACGAGCAAGGGTATCTCGCATATCTTTGCGATGTACGATCATATCTATTGCCCCGTGTTCTAATAAAAATTCTGAACGTTGGAAGCCTTCCGGTAATTTCTCACGTACCGTTTGCTCAATAACACGAGGACCGGCGAAACCGATAAGTGCTTTAGGCTCAGCAATATTCAGATCCCCCAACATTGCTAAACTTGCAGAAACGCCCCCTAATGTTGGGTCTGTAAGCACAGAAATGAATGGTACGCCCTTTTCACGCATTTTCGCTAAAATGGCACTTGTTTTTGCCATTTGCATTAACGAGAATAACGCTTCTTGCATACGAGCACCGCCCGAAGCAGAGAAACAGATGAATGGA
The DNA here is from genome assembly GCF_003101015.1 of Actinobacillus porcitonsillarum. Lineage (NCBI taxonomy): Bacteria > Pseudomonadati > Pseudomonadota > Gammaproteobacteria > Pasteurellales > Pasteurellaceae > Actinobacillus > Actinobacillus porcitonsillarum. The sequence continues at coordinate 1,743,476 of NZ_CP029206.1, forward strand.
ATATTTTCATTTAATGCTTTTTCTGCCGCACGTACAAATTTTGCTCCTACAACAGAACCCATTGAACCGCCCATAAATTCAAAATTAAATGCAGCAGTGACAACCGGCATACCGTAAAGCGTACCTGAAATCACGATGAAAGAGTCTTTCTCGCCCGTTTCTTTTTGTGCAGCGGATAAACGATCTTTATATTTTTTCAGATCTTTAAATTTTAAAATATCTTGGGGTTCTAATTCTGCCGCAATCTCTTGCGCCGAACCTTCATCTAAGAGATTTAATAAACGTGTTCTTGCATTGATACGCATATGGTGATCGCATTTAGGGCAAACTTCCATATTGCGTTTTAGCTCTTCACTGTAAAGAACTTGTTCACAGCTGGTACATTTTGTCCAAACACCTTCCGGTACTTTTGACTTGCCTGCGCTTGATGAAGATTCTCTACCTAAAATTTTGTCTAACCAACTCATTTTTAAACCTTTTTGTTATCGTTTAAAAGAAAAATCGCTGTATTAAAGCATAAATTTCATCAATTGGGTATGCTTTAATGCAATTATCTGCTCGGATCTGCAAAATAACTACAAATAAAGCTACGAATAAGTGCAGGTACGATAAATAAATGCTGCAATTAAAATACACAACATAATGATAATTTGCACTAATCTTTTCTTGGTCAGTTTCTCGTGCGCCATAAATTCCTTCCTTTTATTGCTCTGTGCTAAAATAGCAAAATAATTCAATTTTTTAACCGCTTGTAAGGAATAATAATGCAAAAACGTCCTTCTATCGATCAATTTCTTGATGTCGTTGCCCAACTTCGTGATCCACAATCCGGCTGCCCTTGGGATTTAGCGCAAAATTTTGACACTATGCTCCCCCACTTATTAGAAGAAACCTATGAGGTGGCAGAAGCTATCCATAAACAAGATCGAACGTCATTAAGAGAAGAATTAGGCGATTTATTGCTTCAGGTCGTGTTTTTAAGTCAATTGGCAAAAGAAGAAGGCTGTTTTGATTTTTATGATGTTTTAACGGATATTCACGATAAATTGATCTACCGCCATCCTCACGTGTTTGGCGATAAAAAAGCAAAAGATAGCGAAGAAGCATTAAAAACGTGGGAAGAACAGAAAGCAAACGATGAAAAACATCAGCAACAAACTTCGATTTTAGACGATTTGCCTTTTGCACTTCCAGCTTTAACCCGTGCGCATAAAATGCAAAAACGCTGTGCAAAAGTCGGTTTTGATTGGGATAACTCTCAGGATGTATTAGCGAAAGTTGAAGAAGAACTCCAAGAAGTCAAGGATGAAATCGCACTCTACCCACAACGGGCTGAACAGCTTAGCGAGGAATTAGGCGATCTTCTTTTTGCAACGGTCAATCTTTGTCGTCATTATCAGGTGGAATCGGAAGATTGTTTGCGCCAAGCGAATGTCAAATTTGAAAATCGCTTCAGAAAAGTAGAACAGATAGTGAAATCACAAGGAAAACAGATGAAAGATTGTTCTTTATATGAGCTAGATGAAATTTGGAAACAAATAAAATCTTTAGAATAATTGACAATTCCTATAAAAGTTGTAAATTGTCAGCACTGAGTAAACTCGTTGAATTAACATACTAAAATAATTATAAAACCTTATAAAGATAAAACAGGAATTCATTATGCCTAAAATATTACTTGTAGATGATGATATTGAGCTCACAGAACTACTTGCTGAGCTATTATCCTTGGAAGGATTTGATGTTAAGGTTGTACATAATGGTCAGGAAGCTCTTAATGAACTAGAAGAAAATGTTTATGATTTAGTATTATTAGATATTATGATGCCTATCCTTAATGGTATTGAAACACTAAAACAGCTACGTCAAAAATTAACGACGCCAGTACTTATGTTAAGTGCTCGAGATGATGATATTGATCGTGTTTTAGGTTTAGAATTAGGTGCAGATGATTATCTTCCAAAACCATTTAATGATAGAGAATTAGTGGCTCGTATTAAAGCTATTTTACGTAGAACAAGTTCAGTATCAAACATTTCTGATTCCGTGACAGTTCCTGTTACATTAGCACCAGAGGACGGTAGCAAACAATTATCGTTTGGCGGTGTTGAATTGCATCCTGGACGTCAACAAGCAACGTTTGAAGGAAAAGATCTCGAACTGACAGGAACAGAATTTGCGTTACTACAAATTCTTATACGTAATCCTGGACAGATTCTTTCTCGTGAACTATTAAGTTTAGAAATTTTAGGTAAGCGTTTAACTCCTTACGATCGTGCGATTGATATGCACATATCCAATTTACGTAAAAAACTGCCAGAGCGTAATGATAATTTACCATGGTTTAAAACACTACGTGGGCGTGGTTATTTGTTAGTAACAGAAAAATAATGATTGAAGTCCTCCATTTATCGGGGGACTTTTCTTTGGTAAAGAAATATGATAAAGAAAATAATGTCTGTTAGAAACTATCTCGTTTTTAAACTTTTTACATACTTTAGTTGCACATTTTTCTCTATTCTTTTTATTACTTTTACTGTTTCTCAACTAGATGAAAGACGTTTAGTACCTATAAAAGAACAAGATATCACATTCCTAAAGAAAGAAAGCGATAAAGTCAAAAAACGATTTGACCTTGATGATGCATTTGAACGAGACATTTCTATTGAGACACCAAATGGTTTAGAACTAATTCTTGTAGATAAAGAAACAGATATTGTGAGTGGAATGGATCAAAGTAATGTAAAACCTCTATTGGCCTTTATCTATCAAACAGAAGGTGCTGAACGCCCAATGTCACGCAGTATTGAAGAATACCGTATAAATGGGCCATTCCCTTTGTCCACAACAAAACGTGAATATAATGCATACTATCTTTTTAAAGTAAAAGTTCAAGAAGCTTGGTTAAACAATCTTTTTGATAATCCATTAACTATGACAGCATTGCTGTTAGCACTAACACTTCCTGTTATTTTTATTCTTTCATGGCGAATTACACGTCCATTAAGGGCATTACGTTTAACTGCAAATGCTGTAGCGAGAGGTACATTACAAATCAACCCTAAAATTGAACGACAAGGTGTAAAGGAGTTCCGTGATGTAGGCCGTAGTATGAATTATATGATCGCCTCACTTGAAGAACTAAGCCAACATCAACAAAGGTTATTATCAGATATTTCACACGAGTTAAAAACCCCTTTAGCTCGTTTACAACTTGCAACAGCAATATTGAAAAAGAAAATCGGCGAAAGCAATGAAACACAACGCATTGAAAATGAGATTCAGAAAATGAATGTCATGGTGCTTGATTTATTAGCAATTTCTCGCCAACAAGTGAATCAGCATGCTACACGTACAACTTTTGTGGTAGATGATATTTGGCGGGATGTATTAGAAGATGCAAAATTTGAAACTGAACACAATAATATTGCATTAGTTATAAAGAATGAATTACCAAATCATAAAAAATTTTATATCAATGGTAATGTCGCTTTATTAGCCAGTGCAATGGAAAATATTATCAGAAATGCACAGAAATACGCACATTCTCAAATTAACGTGGTATTCTCCTTGGAGAATGAGAATGAGAATGAGAATGAGAATGAGAATGAAAGGCTGATTATCTCTGTTGATGATGATGGTCCAGGTGTTCCAGAATCAGAATTGGAACAAATTTTCCGTCCTTTCTACCGTATTGATGAAGCAAGAGCAAGACATACTGGGGGAACCGGTTTAGGTTTAGCTATCGTTGCAAATGCAGCTAAACAACATCGAGGGACCGTGAAAGCGATGAAAAGCCCTATGGGAGGGCTTCGAGTTGAACTCTCTATTCCTCTTTGGTTTGAATAATCACTGAACTTATTAGCAAATATTCAGTCTAGAATATTTGCTAATTTTTTAGAAAATTCAAGCGCTTGTAATGAGCCCTCTTTGCAAAGAACGCCATACTTGTATTTGCCGCTGGATTTAAAAGTTTTCAAAAAATGCTAATTGCAAATACAAGTATGGCGTTCTTTTTCGGCATTGTGTAATTATTAGACATTGTTTGTAGGGGCAAATGTAATTTGCCCCTACAAACATAAATTTTAAATATTTGTACAACCGATACACAATGTTGATCTCTTGAGGATTTTATACGGAAAGTTACAATATGAAACTCATTGAAATAGAAAAGCTAAATAAGTATTTTGGCGAAGGCGAAAACCGAGCACACATTTTAAAAGATATTGACCTTACCATAGAACAAGGTGATTTTGTTGCGATTATCGGTGCGTCTGGCTCAGGAAAATCAACGCTGATGAATATTATTGGTTGCTTAGATACAGCAAGTTCAGGTATTTGTCGTATTGGTGGAAAAGAAACGCAACAAATGACTTCGGATGAACTATCGGATTTACGTCAGAGAAAATTCGGTTTTATTTTCCAACGCTACAACCTACTTTCCGCCCTCAATGCAAATGAAAACGTTGCATTACCTGCCATTTATGCCGGTATGGATAGCGCTTCTCGTAAAGAACGTGCGAATCAATTATTGGATAAATTAGGACTCTCTGATAAAACCGAGAATCGCCCTAATCAACTTTCAGGCGGGCAACAGCAACGTGTTAGTATTGCTCGAGCCTTAATGAATGGTGGAGAAATTATCCTTGCCGATGAACCAACCGGTGCTTTAGATTCCAAAAGTGGCGAAACCGTATTAGGTATTTTGCAAGATTTGCATAAAGAAGGCCATACCATCGTGATGGTAACACACGATCCGAATATTGCTGCAACGGCGAGCCGTATTATTGAAGTTAAAGATGGGCGTATTATTCGTGATGAACGACAAATGCCCTATGCCGATGAGCAAAAATTAAGTAAACCACCGCATAAAGCGCCTCGTTTCTTAGACCAACTCTCTGAATCATTTAAAATGGCGATGAGTGCAATTTTTGCACATAAATTAAGAGCGTTACTTACCATGCTCGGTATTGTAATTGGGATTACCTCGGTCATTTCCGTTGTTGCATTAGGAAGAGGCTCTCAAGAGCAAATTCTCTCCAATATCAATAGCTTAGGGACAAACACCATGACCATTATGAATGGGACAGGGTTTGGTGATAGACGCGCTAATTTAACCAAAAATCTGACGATAAGTGATGCGACCATGCTTGCCAAGCAGACTTATGTTGATAGCACTACGCCATCTAGTAATTTAAGTGCAACCTTAATTTATGGAAATACTAATGTAACCGGAACAGTAAATGGTGTTGGGGAACAATATTTAAGCGTAAAAGGCATGAAAATGGTTTCCGGACGCTTTTTTACCGCAGATGAAGTCACTCAAGCCGCACAAGTTGTCGTCATTGATGCCAATACTAAAAAAGATCTTAAATTAACCGAACCTGTTGAGGGGAAAATTATATTAGTAGATAAAAAACCGCTTAAAATTATCGGATTAGCGGAAGAGTCGAATAATATGAACCAAACAAGTTTAAAGTTATGGACACCTTATACGACACTTATGCAACGAATTTCCGGCGAAAAATCCATTGATTCTTTAACGGTAAAAGTAAAAGATGATATTGAAAGCCAAACCGCAGAGAAAAGTATTACAGAGTTACTGACGGCAAAACATGGTAAAAAAGATTTCTTCATTATGAATGCAGACACGATCAAACAAACCATTACAAGCACAACGAATACCATGACGCTTTTAATTTCATCTATTGCGTTGATCTCGTTAGTCGTTGGTGGAATTGGGGTCATGAATATTATGCTTGTATCTGTGACTGAACGAACAAAAGAAATTGGTGTTCGTATGGCAATTGGCGCAAAACAAAGTAATATTCTTCAACAATTCTTAATTGAAGCGATTTTAATTTGTTTACTGGGTGGTGTTATTGGTATTCTTTTAGCGATGAGCATTATCTTTGCCTTTAATGCTTTTGGCTCCGATTTCAAAATGGTACTAGCACCTGAATCGGTTGTATTAGCTGTACTTTGCTCTACTCTAATCGGTGTTGTGTTTGGTTATATGCCGGCAAAAAATGCCTCAAAATTAAATCCAATAACCGCATTAGCACAAGAATAAGCGGTTAAATTCAAGCTTTCTTTTGCAAAATGGGCAGAATGATATCTGCCCATTTTTATGCCTAATCTTCCTGCATACGTGTAATATCATGATATGAATTAAGGCGGCGAATCGTGCGAGAACGCCCTCTAATCAGAAGTGTTTCTGTTGCCATCATATTCCCTTTACGATGAACGCCTTTTACCAAATCACCATCTGTAATACCTGTTGCTGCAAAAAGGACATTATCATCTCGAACAATCTCTTCTAATTTTAACACTTGATTGACCGGAACATTCATTTCAGCACAACGCGCTAACTCTTTTTCAGCTGCTAAAATATTCTCGGGTGTATTTCCTTTAACTTGATTGCGAGGAATAAGTTTACCTTGAATATCGCCACCTAAGGCATGAACAGCCGCAGCTGCAACAACACCTTCTGGTGCACCACCTATTCCATATACAAGGTCAAAATCACTTTCCGGTAAACAGCACTGAACGGCTGCGGCAACATCGCCATCTGGGAATGCGACAACACGAACACCTAATGCCTGCACACTTTTAATAATTTCATCGTGGCGAGGTTTCGCTAAAATAGCTACCGTCATTTGTGAAAGGAGTTTTCCTTTTTTAGATGCGACTCGGCGAATGTTTTGTTCTAAAGGTAGATTTAAATCAATCATGCCTTTAGCGGAGCTATCCACAACCAATTTTTCCATATACATATCAGGTGCTTTTAGAAAAGCATTTCTACCCCCTGCAGCTAACACTGCTACTGCCCCAGCTTGTCCCATTGCAGTCATTCGAGTGCCATCAATCGGATCAACAGCGATATCAATTTCTTCATCCATTGCATTAGCCTGTCCGACTTTTTCACCGATATATAGCATTGGCGCTTCATCAATTTCCCCTTCGCCAATAACGATTTCACCTCGAATTTCCATTTTATTCAATAATGCTCGCATGGCTTTTACAGCAGCATCATCAGCTGCATTTTTATTGCCTCGCCCAATCCAATCATAAGCAGCGAGTGCTGCCGCTTCTGTTACACGGGAAAAATCAAAAGCTATTGCTCGTTTCATTTTGGTATCCTTATATAGCCATTAAAATAGACAGGCTATTTTAGCAAGTTGCAAACGTTTGCGAATCAAAATTTTATTAAAATTTGATCAAATAAATAAAATTCTAATTTCTTACGAACTTTTCAATGAAATCAACGTCTTAATGTTGTATAATCAATGTAAATTATCCCATTATAAAATTAGAGGTGAATACTATGTCATTATCCGTTCTTGATGAATTAGAAAGCAAAATTAAACAAGCCGTTGAAACAATCCAATTACTTCAATTAGAAGTTGAAGAATTAAAAGAAAAAAATGCTGAAGCAGAAAGAGCAAAAGCATCACTAAATCAAGAATATGAGCAATTAAAAGCAGAACAACAAAGCTTCCAAGAGCGTTTACGTTCGCTTTTAGGTCAAATTGATAACGTATAATTTCTTTTATTTGACATGAACGGCTAATTTAATTAGCCGTTTTTATTTGAATTTTTTGAATATGGCAAAACTTTATTTCTACTACTCTTCTATGAATGCAGGAAAATCAACAACCCTGCTACAATCTTCCTATAACTATCAAGAACGAGGCATGAATACCTTGGTTTATACCGCTGCAATTGACGATCGTTATGGGCTAGGTAAAGTCACTTCTCGAATTGGAATTTCCCAACAGGCTAATCTCTTTAGCGAAACCACGAATTTATTTAATGAAATTAAATCGGCATCTGAACAAAGTCCATTACATTGTATTTTAGTTGATGAGGCCCAGTTCTTAACAAAGCAACAGGTTTACCAACTGACTGATGTTGTCGATCATCTTAAAATCCCTGTTTTATGTTATGGATTGCGTACGGATTTCCAAGCTGAACTTTTCGAAGGTAGTAAATATCTCTTAGCATGGGCTGATGAATTAGAAGAATTAAAAACAATTTGTCATTGCGGTAAAAAAGCGCATTTTGTTATTCGTATGAATGAGAAAGGAGAAGCGGTTTGTGATGGCGATCAGATTCAGATCGGAGGAAATGATACTTATCTTTCTGTATGCCGTAAACATTACAAAGAGAAACTCGGAAAATAGTTCAAAAGGACGCCATGGCGTCCTTTTTTATATCTATTGCTTATGAGGTAACTTTTGCCATGTTACTTCATTTCGTAAGTACACAGGTTCAATGTCTAATGCGGTTTGAGTGGTTCCTGTCGCAATTGCATCTTTCGCAAGCGAAAGCATATATTTTGCTGAAGGTAATGTGATTTCACTCACCACAAGCGGTAGATTTTTTTCAGAAAATAACGAATATGCCGCCCAGCCGGTTCCTACAACGACAGGGTTTTCCGTGACATTGTCGCTTAATTGAAATTGTGCAAGTGCTTTTTCAGGAGAACAGACTTGTTCTTTTACTACCTCAACCCAACCGCTTTCTTCACGAGATAATTGAGAGAAATAGACCTCATTCATTCGGGCATCAATTAATGCAATCACTTTGGTTGCACCTAATTCTTGATAAGCTTGCTCCGCCATCGTTGTTAAATTGGAAATAGCAACAACAGGGAGATTCGTTCCCATTGCCAATCCTTGTGCCACACCAACCCCAACACGAACGCCCGTAAAGCTACCTGGACCTCGTCCAAAGGCTAAATAATCAACCTCTCGAATAGAGATCTTCGCCGCATTTAATAGCTCATCGATCATCGGTAAAATACGTTGCGTATGGGTACGAGGGCTTAATTCATCTAAAAAAGTTGTTTGCTCATGATGTAATAAAGCCACCGAACAAGCTTCAGTGGCAGTATCTAGAGCAAGAATGGTTTTTTTCATATATTCTTACACTAATATGCTCAATAATATGAGCGAAATTATTTCTCTGAACGGTTATTACGGCGAGTCTCAACAGCTTCAGCTAAAGCAAATAATGCTTTTTCACTATCGTCCCAACCGATACAACCATCTGTAATACTTTGTCCGTAAACTAAATCTTCAAGTTTTTGACCTGCCTTCAAATCTTGACGGCCTTCCACTAAATGACTTTCGATCATCACGCCTGAGATCAGTTCTGAACCGCCAGCAATTTGTTTGCAAACATCTTCACAAACATCCATTTGGCGTTTAAATTGTTTACTGCTATTTGCGTGACTAAAATCCACCATAACATGAGGACGGCGACCTGATTTCTCGATTTCAGCACAAACAGCCGCAACAGATTCTGCATCATAGTTAGTGCCTTTATCTCCACCTCGTAAAATGATGTGGCAATCTGGGTTACCTGCGGTAGAAACAATCGCTGAATGACCAAATTTAGTTACCGAAAGGAAATGGTGTTGCGCTTCTGCTGAAGCAATCGCATCTAATGCAATTTTCACGCCACCATTAGTACCATTTTTAAAACCAACTGCACAAGATAGTCCTGAAGCTAATTCACGATGTACTTGTGATTCTGTAGTACGAGCACCAATTGCACCCCAACTCATAAAATCAGCCATATACTGTGGCGTAATCATATCTAAAAACTCACCCGCAGCAGGTACAGTTAAATCATTAATATCTGAAAGCACTTTTCGACCTAATCGTAACCCATCATTTAATGCATAAGTTTCATTTAAGTATGGATCGTTAATTAAGCCTTTCCAACCAACTGTTGTACGTGGTTTTTCAAAGTAAACACGCATAACCACTTCAAGGTTTTTGTTAATTTTAGGGTTTTCACGCATTGCTTTGATTTTACGCGCATACTCTAATGCCGCCTTAGGATCGTGGATTGAGCAAGGCCCAATCACAACCAATAAACGGTCATCTGCACCATGAATTATGTTATGAACTGCCTTACGCGTTTTTGCTACGGTATCCGCTGCGATATCGCTTGCCGGGAAACGCTCTAACAAAGCAACTGGCGGTAATAATTCTTCAATTTTCTTAATACGAACATCATCATTTTTATAAGACATTGTGTTTCTCTCTTAAAGTAATTTAAATAGCTTGTCTAAAGTAGTTCAATCTACTTGAAATGTCAAATCGTTTTGTACTATTCAGATAGTACAAAACGATTTTTCTACTAACGGTTAGAAAAAGTATTGCAGATTGAAGGGTTACCCGAAGCTAAACCTTTTCTAAACCACGCTAAACGCTCTGCTGAAGATCCATGAGTAAAACTATCTGGAACAACATATCCTTGGGATTGTTTTTGTAAACGATCATCGCCTACCGCTTGTGAAGCAATAAAAGCCTCTTCTACATCACCACTATCCAGTTTTCCTTCTTTTTGGATTTGATGTCCCCATACACCAGCAAAGCAATCTGCTTGTAATTCTACATTGACGGAAATTTTATTCGCTGCTGCTTGACTACGTGCTTGTTGTTGAGCTTGCTGAGTTTGACGAGTTATTCCGAGTAAATTCTGTACATGATGTCCAATTTCATGAGCAATCACATAAGCAAAAGCAAAATCGCCGGAAGCTTTTAATTGGTTCTTCATATCATCATAAAAAGAAAGATCTAAATAAACTTTCTCATCCATTGGACAATAAAAAGGCCCCATAGCCGATTGACCTGTTCCACATGCCGTTTGTGTAACGCCACGATATAAAACAAGTTTAGGCTCGCGATAAGTTAAACCGTTCTGTTTAAAATAATCTCCCCAAATTCGCTCAGTCGTATAAAGTACCTTACGAGAAAGTGTGTTAAGTTGTTCTTCTTCCGCCGAAGAGGATTGTGCACTTTGCTGATAAGTTGTCGTTGAGTTATCGCTATATCCCATAATACCGGTTAAATCAACACCGTAATAGGCTCCCACCAACACAATAATAAACCCGAGAATACCGCCTTTTTTTCCACCTGTTACTCGACGACCATAGTTAGATTGACCACGTCTATCCTCTACGTTACTACTTTCTCTTTCATTATCTAAACGCATATTTATGCTCCATTACCTAAAATTTGATATCGATTTTATACGAATATCTTAAACTTACCTATATATATTAATAAAAATAAGCGGTCATATTTTACGAAGATTTGGCAAATCTTTAGTGAAAAATGACCGCTTGTATTTATATACTAACGCGATAACACTTCACGTTTTCCACCTTTACCCGGTTCAGAGATGATCCCTTGAGCCTCAAGTTGATCAATAATTCGTCCTGCACGGTTAAAGCCTAATGAAAAACGTCGTTGAATACCACTAATTGAGGTAATACCACTTTCAACCACAAACTCAACAACCTCATCAAATAGTGGGTCTAAATCGCCTAATGCACCTCGATTAGTTGTATCCACTTCTTCTAAAGATTCTACAATGCTATCTAAGTATTGAGGCTTGCCTCGTGCCCGCCAGTTATCCGCAATACGAGAGACTTCATCATCTTCCATAAACGCACCATGCACTCGAATAATATCAGGGCTTCCGGCACCGGAATATAACATGTCGCCACGTCCTAATAAGGCTTCGGCGCCGCCTGCATCAAGAATCGTCCGAGAATCAATTTGGCTTGCAACGGTAAATGCAATTCGACTAGGGATATTCGCTTTAATTACACCAGTAATCACATCTGTGGACGGTCTTTGTGTCGCAAGAATTAGATGGATACCCACAGCTCGTGCTTTTTGTGCAATACGCATAATATACTCTTCGACTTCTTTACCGGCACTCATCATTAAATCGGCAAATTCATCAACGATTAACACGATATAACTTAACTTCGTTAATGGTGGAGGTAAAGCATCCATTGAATCTCTTGGGCGCCAAGTCGGATCAGGAATTGGCATTTGCATAGCAGCTGCCTGATCAATTTTAGCGTTATACCCTTCAATATTACGAACTTGTAAATGGCTGACTAATAAATAACGGCGTTCCATCTCTTCTACTGCCCAACGCAATGCATTTGCCGCTTTCTTCATATCTGTCACAACCGGTGTCAGAAGATGAGGAATATCATTATAAATAGAGAGTTCAACCACTTTCGGATCTATCATAATAAAGCGAACTTGTTCTGGTGTCAGTTTAAAGAGTAAACTCAAAATCATCGAATTTACACCGACTGATTTTCCACCGCCCGTTTGCCCAGCCACTAATAAATGCGGCATTTTTGCCATATCAACAACAACAGGATTACCGCTAATATCTTTTCCCAATGCCATCGGTAGAGTTGCCTTGGTATTCACAAACTCATCACTACTTAAGACATCACGTAACCAAACTGTTTCTCGATGCTGGTTAGGCGTTTCAATCCCCATATAAGGTTTACCTGGTACAACTTCTGTAATACGGATAGCCTTAAACATCAATTCTCGGGCTAAATCGCTTGCGAGAGAAGTGACCTTTGCCGCTTTCACACCTGCCGCCGGTTTGATTTCATAACGAGTTACGACGGGGCCAACCAAAACATCTTCGACGGTTGCCTTCACACCATAATTTGCTAATGCGGTTTCGATACGGCGAGAGGTCTCAAGAATTTCCTCTTCGGTAATTTGTCTTGTGCTTTGTTTATGCTCAGCCAATAAATCTAATGTTGGCAACGGCGTTGTCGGTTTTTCTAAAACCTTATTTTTTTGCAACAACGGATGAATGAGCGTATCGCCATAGCCTTTAGGGTAAACCGTACTATCAGAAGTTGTTGCTTTAATAGGTGTACTAAATTCTGAAGGCGTTGGTTCAGTACGGATTTTGACTTGTGCCGTTAAATCTGTACTGAAATCGGTTGAACCTTCTGTAATTTTATGAAAAGTCTGTTCTAACCCTGCTGCTTTCGCACGTGCTTCTACTTCAGCTAATCTTGCTCGCTCCATTTCAGCGAAGGCTTTTGCTCTCTCAGACTCAAAATCATCTTCCGTTTGGGTTTCCTCAACCTCTTTAAAAGGTGTTAGCTTTACGATAGGCTTCGCCATAGGTTGAAATTCTTGCATAAATGCCGGAGGCTGAACTTTATCCTCACTCATTTCGACTACTCTTTCTTCCTCATCTTCATATTCATCTTCCCATTCTTCTGCTGTTTCTTCTGATAATGCGCTTTCAGGGAGTTGAACTTTAAATTGCGCCGGATTCACAAAATTTGAATTTGTTAATTCATGAGGAATATCAACCGCTTGCATTTGAGATTGTTCTTCTGCCTGCGGATTTAATCTTACTTTAGGTAAGTCAATGTGTAGAATTTCTTCCTCTGTTTTTTCAGGTGCGATAACGTCATCTTGAGGATTAAATCCTTGAACGTTTACACTTGGTAAAGCAAGTTCTGCATCAACCTTAAACATCGAGCTACCATTTTCTTCATGTTCTTGTTCAATATGCGTGATCTCATCTTCTGATGTTGGGCGTAAGCCATGAATGTTAGGGCGTTTAAAATGCGTTGGATCTGTGAACTGATTTTCAACATTTCGCATTTTTTCCGTTTGTTCTACAGATTCTTCATTTAAATCAACTACCACATTTTCGGCTTCTGATGAAACGATTTCTTCTGTTTTCTTCTCATCTTTTGCTGTCACCCAGTCATAAAACTGTGTAAATAGTGGGATAAGAGATTGTCCGGAACAAAAATAGAAACCTACTGCCACACACAACATCGAAACGAACAATGTTCCAAATTGCCCAATGCTCGAATCTAATAAAGCATGTAGCATACTTCCGATAAATCCACCAGAGAGATAATAAACAGAGTTACTTAAGACAGACGTTGCGATACCTGATAGACCCAACATCAGGAGTAAAAAACTCCCGATTCGGAGTGAAAGTTGTTTGAAGGTCAGATCTTCAGCCATACGGGTAATAAGCGCATAAGCTGAAGCCCCAGTGATTGAAAATGGAACAAGAAAACTTAATTTCCCGAAAAAGGCATAAAGTAAATCAATAATCCATGCCCCTAAACTACCTGTTTTATTAAGGATTTGATTTTCCGTCGCAGAACTCGCTACACTCCAAGCGTTATCTAAAGGACTATAACTTGCCCACGCTAAAATAAGATAGATACCCAATAACCCGACTATCGCAATCGCAAAGTTAATGAGATTTTCCTTTCCTCTAAGTCGTTTAATCACATTTAATCCTTATTTTAATAGTAGGTAGTTGGTTTGCTTGACTTCTTCCATAACCACATAGGTTCGGGTATCGTTTACCCCCGGTAAACGTAACAAGGTGGTTCCAAGTAATTTACGATAGGCAGCCATATCTGCCACACGAGTTTTGAGAAGATAATCAAAATCCCCTGATACCAAATGACATTCTTGAATTTCGTCTAATTGTTGTACTGCTTGGTTAAACTCTTCAAAAACATCTGGTTTACCTCTTACTAGCGTAATTTCGACAATGACCAAAAGAGGGGCTTCGAGTAATTCCGGGTTAAGCAACGCACGATATCCCATAATCACATTTTGTTTTTCCAAGCGTTTAACCCGTTCTAAACAAGGGGTCGGTGAAAGCCCTACACGTTTAGAAAGCTCAATATTAGAGATTTTTCCGTTACGTTGTAGTTCATTGAGAATTTTAAGATCTATCGCATCAAGTGCTCTTGCTAATTTTTTATTTTCCATTTGATTATCCTATTCGTTGCCTGACTCAAATTATACCGAATATCCGATCAGTGATCTAATACTTGTGCAATGCGTTTTCCATATTCTGTTCGCCAACCCGTTAATAATTCAGGCGTTTTATCTGCCGGCTTACCTTTCAAATGCCATTTGAATAATTGATTTAATTGACGTTTACTCGCCAATAATTCAGGGGCAAGATCAAGCGGTTGAATTTCTTGCATTTTTTGCTGCATTGCTTTAAGGGCATATTTATAACCTTTTTCATCCACTAAGCGTACCACTTTCTCAGGATAATGTTCGGGTAACACAGCCATGCCTTGTTCAACTAAACGTAAGATTTTTTTTCCGTGAATTCTGACTTCATTCGGGTGCATAAATTCCAAGAGTTGTGATGTATGTTTAGGCAATTGACGAGCAATTTCATATAAATTTTGTTCTTTAATGACAAAATTGAGTGCTAAGTCTCTTTTTTGCGCTTCTTCCCATCGCCATTTTGTGAGAAGTTGTAATACAGCAAGTTGATAAGGTTCTAATCGCCATGCATTAGCAATATGTTTATACATTTGGTCTGGATTTTCATCTTTCAGTTTTCTATGTAAGAACTTTTGACACTCTTCCTCCACGGCTTTTTGCCAACGGTTTTCAGAAAGCTCTTTTTGCATTTTGTGATAAACCGGCAACAAATAAAACACATCGGCGGCAGCGTATTGACACTGTATTTCACTTAAAGGACGAGCCAACCAATCTGTTCTAGAAGCGCCCTTATCTAATTCAATATGAAGATAATGTTCTACGAGCTTCGCAAATCCAATCGAAATTCCTCGATTTAAGAAGCCGGCAACAACTTGTGTATCAACTAAAGGCGTTGGTAATTGTTTAAAGCGATATTCAAAAACTTCTAGATCTTCACTACACGCATGTAAGACTTTAATGACGTCGGGATTAGCTAATAATGCAATAAAAGGGGAAAAATCTTCAATGCTACTTGGATCAATTAAGCTGACTTGCTCGCCATCAAACAATTGAATTAAGCCTAATTGAGGGTAAAAAGAACGGATACGGATAAATTCAGTATCTAATGCAATCGCTTTTTTAGTGGCAGCTTTCTGGCAGACTTCGTCTAATTGTTGGCTAGTCGAAACCCAATGATAATGGATAGTTTGGTGCATTTTTAAACGTTCTCTCGATTTTCTTTAATTTTAAAAATAAATAATGTGAATTGGATCACATTCTGAAAATAAATTGGTTGTATTCCTCCAAAATTAAAGGAAAATAATAACCAAATGGAGCAAATAAAACAAAATAATAAGGAAAAAAAGATGACAGAAAATCGGATTCAAAACATTGGCACAATTTATCGCTTAATTGAGCAATTTGAATTGATTTCAAGAACCGATCTTGCCAAATTAGCCGGCTTAGCGCCAGCCTCTATTACCAATATTACTAAAGCGTTAATTGACAAACAGTTCATTATTGAACGTACCGCTCAAGATTCTATTTCCCGTGGAAGACCTGCTGTCGGGCTTTCTGTTTCCCCATTTTTCTGGCGTTTACTCTGTTTAACCATCTCGTCAGAGAAAATTCATGTTTCTCTTTGCGAATTAAACGGAACGCCTCTTTATACTGAGAATTATACCGTTTCTTCCATAGATTATCCTAGCCTTGACACACTAATTATGGAAAATCTGCAAGATTTTCAGCAAAAATACCCGCTTGCAAAAGAACAATTGTTGGCTATTTCTGTTTGTGTTGTCGGGAAAATAGACGCGAATAAACGTATGATTACCGAACTAGGGGGACAACAATTGCACTGTCCTCTTATGGAAAAACTAGAATCTCATTTCACACACCCTATTTTACTGAATGAACATTTCCATCTTTGGTTACTGGCAGAATCAACCGTAGGGAGCTTAATTAGCGATGATAATGTCATTTTCTTACAGCTTGATGAATCCATTAACTTAAGTGTTCTCATGCGTGGTGCACTGCTCTATCAACAATCAAAAATGAATGTGGATAAGATGTTAATGCCTAAATTCAGCCCATTAAGTGACCAAATTTTTCCTGAACTTGATGAAATCCAACGTTATCAACTTACCAATCAAGTCACATTCTCAGCATTAATAAGATTAATTGATTTACATCTACCGAATACCTTGAAAACAAGTCAGGAAAAAATTAACTTCCTTTGTGAACAAATAGAACAACAAAATGAGCAAGCATTGCTTATTCTCAACCATATTAGTGATAACTTGGCGTATGTGTTGATGAATCTTATCAATATATTCTCTACACAAAAAGTACTGTTTGATTCTCCTTTATTAAAAGTTAAACAGGTTTTATTTGAACAAATTACTGAGAAATTACAAAAAACCTTGCTTATTGATAACCTTAACATTCAATTGGTAACAAGCCAATTTGAATGGAATAATGAAATTATCCCCTGTTCTGCAATAAAACAAGGAATTTATGAAGGAAGTTTGATCAAGGACATAAACTAGCTTACGCTTTTTAGATAGACTTATGGCTATTTGGAATCTGACTTAATAAGGAAGGACAAATATGCCATCTCTCTTTATCACAGGAACAGATACCAATGTTGGAAAAACAATTGTTACCCGTGCATTGTTACAAACATTGGCACAATATGATGTTCCTGTTGTACCTTACAAACCGATTGCCTGCGGTGGTGCGGAAGAATTACCAACAGAATTACCTCAAGATGATTATGCAAGTGAAGATAATAGTGACGTTTTAACATTACTTAAAAGCACACTTCCTCAAGTACAATATCGAGAAATCAACAGCTATACCTTTACACATTCTAGTACACCTGTTTTTGCGGCATTAGATGCAGTAAGGCATATTCATGTTGAAAAACTTAACTATGATTTAACACGCTTACAGAAGAAATATCATAATATTCTTGTGGAAGGGACTTATGGTTGGCTAACCCCCATCAATAAAGACTTCAGTTTTGCGGATTGGGTTCAGCAAAATAAAATGCCCGTTATCTTAGTGGTGGGCATTAAAGAAGGTTGTGCAAATCATGCTTTACTTACGGCACAAGCAATTAAAGCCAGCGGTGTTCCCCTAATTGGCTGGGTAGCTAATCGCATAAATCCAGGGCTTCGTCATTATGTGGAGTTAGTTGAAATGCTAACACAAAAAATTGACGCTCCATTATTAGGACAAATCCCTTATATTGGAAGACCTGAAGAAAAAGAACTGCATCAATTTATTCAGAACCCCGAACCTTTATTGCAATATTTTCGTAAATAAGAATAACAAAACTCCCCTAGTGGGGAGTTTTTTCATATTATTTCTTCGTTATCGCACCTAAAAGTCCACGCATAATCTGCTTAGTAAGATTATTTCTGAGATTGCGTCCAACTTGCTGTGCTACTTGACTAACAACTTGTTCCGTTAAAGATTGATCTTTTTTCTTTTTCGTCCCAAAAATTGAACCAATTAGTCCGCCTACAAAGCTCTCTTCGCCTTCTTCCTCTGCTTGTTTTTGCGCTTCAACTTGTTTTGCCTGATCGTTTAACATTTCAAATGCTGAGACATTATCGACATATTGGCTGTAATGGAGATAAAGGTCATCTTGTTTAACTAAACTATCTCGTTCTGCCGCTGTTAATGGAGTCAATTGGCTTCTTGGTGGGTAAATATAAGCCACCTCAACCGGCGTTGGCATGCCTTTTTCATCTAACACCGAAATCAAGGCTTCTCCAACCCCTAGTGTCGTAATTGCTTCAACAACATCAACACCTTTATTCGCACGGAAGGTTTCTGCCGCAGATTTAACCGCCTTTTGATCTCTTGGCGTAAAAGCTCGTAAAGCATGCTGAATACGGTTACCTAGTTGTCCTAAAACGCTGTCTGGTAAGTCTAGCGGATTTTGTGTAACAAAATAAACACCGACACCTTTAGAACGAATTAAGCGGACAACTTGCTCAATCTTATCAACCAACACAGTTGGTGCACCATCAAACAAGAGATGCGCTTCATCAAAGAATAGCACAAATTTAGGCTTATCCGGATCGCCGACTTCCGGTAATTTTTCAAAGAGCTCCGCCATAAACCAAAGCAAGAACGCACCATACATACGAGGCGAATTAATCAATTTTTCTGAATTTAGAACGTTGATGACGCCTTTACCATTACGGGTTTGAATCCAATCGAATAAATCTAATGCCGGTTCGCCAAAGAGCTTTTCTGCACCTTCATTTTCTAGCGCAAGTAGCGCACGCTGAATTGCCCCAACACTTGCTGCAGAAACATTGCCATATTCCACTTGGAATTGTTTAGCATTTTCTGCAACAAATTTTAACATTGCACGAAGATCTTTAAGATCGATAAGCAATAATCCTTGATCATCTGCAACACGGAAAACTAAATTAAGTAATCCCTCTTGGGTTTCATTCAAATTCAATAAACGAGCCAGTAGCATTGGACCCATTTCAGAAATGGTTGTTCGTAGCGGTATGCCCGTTTCACCAAATACGTCCCAATAGGATACAGGGTAACCGTTTAGATAACTTTCTCCCCCTAAATTGAATTGCTCAATGCGTTCTGCAATTTTTCCACTAAATTGACCCGCTTGTGAAATCCCTGAAATATCGCCTTTCACATCAACAAGGAAAACAGGAACACCGTGGTCACTAAAACTTTCCGCTAACTTACGTAACGTAACAGTTTTCCCTGTACCTGTTGCACCAGCAATTAGACCATGGCGGTTAGCCATTTTTGCTGTTAATGAAATTACATTACCCTCTTTAGATTGGGCAATCGCATAATTTGTCATGTTTTCTCTCTCTATGATTTAATGCCAACTTGGAAACCTCGTTCCCAATTTTTCTGATAACCGATTGGTCCTGAACCTTTGCAATAAGCCACACGCTGTTGAAACATCGAGTTTCTTTGGCTACGGAATGATTTGCCAACCCGAAACCCATCTAAATACCAATCGTCAAGATCGTTACAAGCTGTTGTGTTAATACGCCCATGTGCGATCTGTTGTGTTTTAGTTTTCTTTGTTGTATGAGTGTAATTGCCCTTCGGTTCTGGGTACCCCTTTGTCACATTGACAGCTTGTCTTGGTTTATTGGGTTCAAATGTTTTACCCAAATCATCCCAAAACTCTTGTGTATCTGCTGTGCATGCTGATAAGAATACTGGTAATAAAAGGTAAATGATCTTATGTTTCATATTTTATCGTTTCACATTCCGATTAAATCTTGGTGCTCTTTTTACTTTAGGCAAAGCCAATAGTGCTTGGCTATCATATTGACTGACCGGAATAGAATGTCCGATATATTCTTCAATTGCCGGTAAATTTACTGCATAACGCTCACAGGCAAAACTAATAGAATGTCCACTTTGCCCTGCTCGACCGGTTCGTCCAATTCGGTGTACATAATCTTCACGATCATCAGGTAAATCGTAATTAAAGACGTGAGTCACTTCAGGAATATGCAAACCACGCGCAGCAACATCTGTTGCGACTAAAATATCCAATTCCCCTTTTGTAAAGCTATCTAATAACGCTAAGCGTTTTTTCTGAGCAATATCTCCCGTTAATAATCCCACTCGATGACCATCAGCAAGCAAGTATTGCCAAATTTCTTCACATTTTTGTTTGGTATTTGCGAAAATCATACAACGCTCTGGCCATTCTTCCTCTAATAAGGTAAGAAGTAGCGCCATTTTATCTTCATTAGACGGATAAAAAAGTTCTTCTTTAATCCGATGCCCAGTACGTTGTAACGGTTCTATCTCGACATAGGAAGCATTATTCATATCTTCGTAAGCGAGTTCTCGTACTCGAGGAGATAATGTTGCGGAAAATAACATCGTCAAACGTTGTTCCGGTTTAGGGCATTTGCGCATTAAGTAACGAATATCCTTAATAAACCCAAGATCAAACATGCGATCCGCTTCATCTAATACAATGACCTGAACGCAATCTAAGTTGATGATTCCTTGTTTTACGTAATCAATAACACGACCTGTAGTACCAACAAGAATATCAACGCCTTTTTCAATGGCTTCAACCTGTTTCTCATAACCATCGCCACCATAAGCTAAGGCCAATTTTAAATCTGAATGTTTAACCAACAGCTCGGCATCAGAGGCAATTTGTACGGCTAATTCACGTGTAGGGGCTAAAATCAATGCTCGAGGTTGATTTTTCTTGCTTTGGCATTCGTTAGTCAGCAAATGGTGGAACGTTGCAATTAAAAACGCCATCGTTTTTCCTGTACCTGTTTGCGCTTGTCCGGCAATATCATTCCCTTTTAACGTGATCGGTAATGTTTTTGCTTGAATCGGTGTACAGAATTCAAATCCTTTACTTTCTAAGGCGGCTAATACATTTTCGTGGATCGAAAAGTCAATAAACCGTTGTTCTGTTAAATGCTGGGACATTAAATCCTTCCTTCTTTTGTTATACAGGTAAATAATACCTTAAAATAAAAAAAGGAGGAAAAAAAATTCCTCCTTGTTTACATATCTTTAACGTTCTACCCATTTCCCATCAAGATAATCTACAATCCATTTGGTTTTTTTGCCGTTTTTCTCTGACGTTACGTATTGACGTTTCTCTTTACGACTAAAACTAATAATGGCTGGATTACCTTCAGGGTCGGTTAATGGCGCATCGGCTAAATACTGTAATTTTTCCGGTAACCGATCACGATATTGCGCTAATTCCGATACTTTCGCCGGACGGCTTTCTCTCACTTTCGGGAAATTATGCGCTGACATAAACACGCCAACCGCACTATCACGTAAAACAAAATAAGCATCCGCATTTTCACATTTCAATTCAGGAAATGGAATTGGCTCTTCACGTGGTGGCGCAACTTCGCCATTTTTCAGAATTTTACGGGTATTATCACAATTCGTGCAGCCCATATATTTGCCAAAACGGCCTAATTTTAAGTGCATATCTGCACCACATTTATCACATTCGACAATTGGGCCATCATAACCTTTAATTTTAAAACTACCGGCTTCGATAACATAACCATCACAATTTGGATTATTACCACAAACATGTAATTTTCTACTTGGGTCGATCACATAGCTATCCATCGCCGAATCACATTTCGGGCAACGTTTACGAGCCATTAACGCTTTCGTTTCTGTTTCATCGTCCAGCACATTGAGTAATTCAGCTTCCGGAATTAAATTCATTGTTGTTTTACAACGCTCTTTTGGTGGCAATGCGTAGCCGGTACAACCTAAGAATACCCCTGTTGAAGCGGTGCGAATTGCCATTTTACGTCCGCAAGTCGGGCAATCAATCTCCGTTGGCACAAGGCTGTTTGGCTTCATTCCGCCTTCAAGTTCATCTAATTCCGCTTTTGTTAATTGTTCTGAGAAATCTTTAAAGAAGGTATCAAGCGCCGAAATCCAGTTTTTATTCCCTTCCGCAATTTGGTCTAAGGTTTCTTCCATATTAGCGGTAAAATCGTAGTTCATTAAATCCCCAAAGGACTCATTTAATCGATCTGTAACGATCTCACCCATTTTCTCAGCATAGAAACGGCGGTTTTCGGTACGAACATAACCACGCTCCTGAATGGTTGAAATAATCGCCGCATAAGTTGAAGGGCGGCCAATACCACGTTTTTCCAACTCTTTTACGAGAGCTGCTTCAGAATAACGAGCCGGTGGTTTGGTAAAATGTTGGCTTGGAACGAGCTCATCGAGTGTCAGAACCTCATTTAATTCCACATTAGGTAATTCCTGATCTTCTGCCGTTTTACCTTGAATAGGTAATGCTTTCGTCCAACCATCAAAACGTAAAACGCGGCCTTTCGCTTTGAATTCATAATCACTTGCCGTAACCGTTAAACTGGTTGAATCATATTGTGCCGGCGTCATTTGACAAGCTAAGAAACGGCGCCAAATTAAATCATATAAACGCTCCGCATCTTTATCCATACCTTTAAGATCAGACATCAACACATTCACATCAGAAGGACGGATTGCCTCGTGCGCTTCTTGGGCATTTTCTTTACTTGAATAAAAATTCGGTTTAGCCGGTAAATAGTCTTGACCAAATTTTTTCTCAATATAACCTCGAGCCATTGTCAAGGCATCTTGGCTTAAATTCGTTGAGTCGGTACGCATATAAGTGATGTAACCGGCTTCATATAAACGCTGTGCCAACATCATTGTCTTCTTCACGCCAAATCCCAAGCGAGTGCTTGCGGTTTGTTGTAATGTAGATGTAATAAAAGGTGGACTGGCTTTTGAGCTTGTTGGTTTTTGATCAATTTCACTCACAATAAATGCAGCTTGTTGCAAGTTTTTGACCGCTTGCATTGCTTCTGCTTCATTTTTTGCTTGCCATTTTTTACCTTGGTAATTGGTTAATTCAAGCGGTAGTTTTTTACGTTTTGTTTGCGTATTCGCTAAAATTTCCCAATATTCTTCCGGTTGGAAAGCCTTAATTTCTCGTTCACGCTCGACCAATAATTTAACGGCAACCGATTGTACTCGACCGGCAGAAAGCCCTCTTGCCACTTTCTTCCAAAGTAACGGTGAAACCATAAAACCCACCACACGATCTAAAAAGCGGCGAGTTTGTTGAGCATTAACACGGTCTAAGTTTAATTGTTCCGGATGTTCAAATGCTTTTTGAATAGCATTTTTCGTGATCTCATTAAACACAACACGGCTGAAGCGATTATCATCTCCCCCAATCACTTCACGTAAATGCCACGCAATAGCCTCCCCTTCTCTATCCAAGTCGGTTGCAAGATAGATATGGTCTGCCTTTTTGGCTAACGATTTCAGTTCTGATACCACTTTTTGTTTATCCGGCATAATTTGGTAATTAGCCTTCCAGCCGTGGTAAGGGTCAATCCCCATACGTTTTACCAATGCATTTCTTTCTTTTTCTGCCTTGAGTTTTGCTTTTTGTTCAGCTGTCAATCCTTTGGTTGATGTAGGTTTAGCTCGCTCCGCTTTTTCCTCGGTACCACTTTTTGGTAAATCACGAATATGACCCACACTTGATTTGACGACATAATCGCTACCTAAATATTTGTTAATGGTTTTTGCCTTAGCGGGCGACTCCACAATAACTAATGATTTTCCCATTATTCTTTCCCAATAAGCATTTTAAAATTTAAGTGAAATAACTTTTTTCATTGATTTTTTTACAGACTATTTTTACGATAGCAAGGCTACAAGAAAATTACAATATAAAGAAGAAGAAAATAAACGAAATGGATAAACTAAATGCAATTAGCCTATTTTGTAAAGTGATCGAAACCCAAAGTTTTACCCAAGCTGCTCAACAATTGGACATATCTTTGGCGATGGCAAGTAAGTTGGTCGCACAACTTGAAGAACATCTTAATGTTCGCTTATTACACCGCACCACCAGAAAGATTACACCAACCGAAGCGGGGTTACTTTACTATCAACGCTGCCAACCTATTCTTAATGAACTCAAAGAAGCCGATGATAGTATCAATAATATTAGCGAAAATTTAACCGGAAAACTATCCTTCTCTTTACCGATGGATTTCGGTTCACGCTTTGTTGCACCGCATTTAGGAAAATTCCTCGAAGCCTATCCACATATTGAACTACATCTTGAATTTAATGATAGACGAGTGGATGTCGTTTCAGAAGGTTTTGATTTAGTGCTACGAGTTGGACAGCTAGAAGATAGCAGTATTGTGGCTAAAAAAATTGCTGAGTCCCATCAAATTATTGTGGCTTCACCTGAATATCTCGCCACTCACGGTACGCCAAGATCTATTCAAGATCTTGACCAACACACTTGCTTGCTCTACGAAAATCATCAAACCTGGGATTTTTCATTCGGCGAGGAAACATTAAGATATAAAGCGAAAGGCAGAATTTACAGTAATAATGGCTACTCTCTCGTACAAATGGCAAAAGACCATCAAGGAATTATCAACATTCCGAAATGTTTAGTTACTAAAGAATTAAAAACCGGCGAGCTTATTCCGATTTTAGAACATCTTGATCAAAGGAAATTGGATATTAGCTTGTTATATCCTAATCGCCGCTATTTATCGCCAAAAGTGAAGGTATTTATTGATTTTTTAACAACGCTGATGAAAGAGCAAAAAGAAGCGTTAGTTAAGGGGTAAATGCGAATTTACCCCCAAATTTGACCGCTTGTTATTACACCAAATCCAACATCAAAATTTTCGACATTCGTTGGTAATTATAATGCTCACGCTTATAGGCGGGCAGATCTTCTGTGCCTTTTAATTCAAAACCCCGTTCTTGGAACCACTGCGTTGTCCGTGTTGTTAGAACAAACAATTTCTCAACACCTAATTGCACGGCTCTGCGCTTAATTGCATCAAGGAGAACATCGCCACGAGATGAATCACGATAATCTGGATGTACCGCAACACAAGCCATTTCTGCCATTTTTTCGTCTTCAAAGTGGTTTAATGCCGCACAGGCAATCACAATACCATCTCGCTCGATAATCGTATAACGGCTAATTTCAACTTCAAGCTGCTCACGAGAACGTTTGACTAAAATGCCTTGCTCTTCTAAAGGTCGAATTAAATTCAGTAAACTTGGAATATCGTGAGACGTTGCAATGCGAATATGCTCCGAACTTTCTTGAGATAATTGCGTACCAATACCATCTCGAGAAAACAACTCTTGAAGCAATGAGCCATCTTCTTTATAACTAAGTAAATGCGCCCGTTTGAGCCCTGAGTTGCTTGCTTCCACAGCAGCTTGGAGAAAACGGGCGGTCGAGTCGTGATACTTCCCGGCTTCAATCAAATTCGATAAATAGCGTTTAGCCTCACGGGGGTGAATATCCGATAACACTTCGCCTTGTTCATTTAATAAACCTTGCGTTTCACAAAAACCAATCAATTTATCAGCTTTTAATTTGATCGCAACTTGGGTGGCAATTTCCTCAAAAGGTAAGTTAAACATCTCCCCTGTTACGGAAGGTGCAATCGGGCTAATCAAAACAATCGCATTTTGCTCTAATTGCTGTTCAATATGTTCGACATTAATACGGCGAATTTTGCCACTTAGCCCATAATCAACACCATCAATAACCCCTAAAGGCTGAGCTAAAATCGCATTGCTACTCACAACATTGATAACAGGCGAGTTTGGTAAGCGTAAAGAAAGACGAGAGAAAATATCGTAATGTAAACCGCCAACAGCTTGTTTGACATACTCTAGTGTTTCAATATCTGTAACACGAATGTGATGATGATATTGCGACAAGCGGTTATTTTTTGTCAATAATTCGTCAATTTGATAACGGGCACCAAACACGAGTACCAATTTAATCCCTAAACTATGTAATAAACTAATATCATTAGCAATGTTCACAAAATTGGGATGAGCAACCGCATTACCATCTAACATAATGACAAAGGTTTTCCCTCTGTGCATATTTACATAAGGTGTGGATTGTCTAAACCATTGGACTAATTCTGTATTACGCATAATTCCCTCACTTTTTAATAGTGTAGTTATAACTTAAAATGAATAGATATGCAATAAAAATGAATTAAAAATCAAAATCTCCCATTCACTTTCGTCAATGAGAGATTTCTTTTTTATTCCCTTACCGATAATTTCGCTAACTCATCAAAATAGGTTGGGAACGTTTTTGCCGTACATTTCGGATCTAAAATGGTTACCGGTGTATTGGATAATGCCACCAGCGAAAAACACATTGCCACACGATGGTCATTGTAAGTTTCAATCTCTGCGTGCTGGAATTGATCTAATGCAAGCGGTTGAATTCGGATAAAATCTTCCCCTTCCTCAACTTCCGCCCCTACTTTACGTAACTCCGTTGCCATTGCCGTTAAGCGGTCTGTCTCTTTCACGCGCCAGTTATAGATGTTTCGAATAACGGTTTCGCCTTCGGCAAACAGTGCGGTGGTCGCAATGGTCATTGCTGCGTCAGGGATATGGTTCATATCCATATCAATACCTTTGAGCTCGCCTTGTTCTGCTTGAATAAAATCTTCGCCCCAAGTAATTTTAGCACCCATTTTTTCCAATACATCTGCAAACAAGCGGTCACCTTGAATAGAATTTTTACCAATTCCGGTTACTTTTACATTCCCTTTAATCGCACCTGCAGCGAGGAAATAAGACGCAGATGACGCATCGCCTTCAACCATATATTTTTCTGGCGAAACATAGCTTTGCTGACCTTTAACAAAGAAAGTTTGATAGTTCTGATGAGAAACAGTTACCCCAAAATCCTTCATCATTGCTAAGGTAATATCAATATAAGGTTTAGAAACGAGCTCGCCAATAATTTCAATTTCCATATCGCCTTCTGCTAATGGCGCAGACATCAATAGTGCTGTTAAAAATTGGCTGGAAATTGAACCATCAATTTTTACTTTACCGCCTGTTAGCCCCGTATTACGGATGGCAACCGGTGGGTAACCTTCATTTTCCAGATATTGAATTTGTGCGCCGACTTGGCGTAATGCATCCACTAAATGTTTAATCGGACGCTCCTTCATACGAGGCTCGCCGGTTAAAACAACCTCTGCCTCTTCTTTACCTTTTAAGCAAAGGGCAGCCGTAAGTGGTCGCATTGCTGTGCCTGCATTCCCTAAAAAGAGCGACAAGCCATTTTGCCATTGGAATGCACCGCCTACACCTTCGACTGTGCAAATCGTTTTATCTGCAGATAATTCATATTTAACGCCAAGTGCCTTTAACGCATTAAGCATATGACGAATATCATCACTATCGAGTAAATTTGTTACTTGAGTTGTGCCTTGAGCTAAAGCCGCAAGCAATAATGCTCGATTTGATAAACTTTTTGAGCCGGGTAAATTGATTTCGCCTTCAATGCGAGAAATCGGTTCAAGTGTTAATTTTTCCATTATAAAATCCGTTGTGTTGC
Organism: Actinobacillus porcitonsillarum; assembly: GCF_003101015.1. NCBI lineage: Bacteria > Pseudomonadati > Pseudomonadota > Gammaproteobacteria > Pasteurellales > Pasteurellaceae > Actinobacillus > Actinobacillus porcitonsillarum. The sequence continues at coordinate 1,771,019 of NZ_CP029206.1, forward strand.
TAAAAATAAAAAATAGTAATTATGCCGGGTTATCAATATCAATAAATTCAACGTCTAATTGATATTCTTGTGCAAGCCATTCGCCTAATGCTTTAATACCATAACGTTCTGTTGCGTGATGCCCTGCAGCAAAATAATAAATACCTTGTTCTCTGGCTGAATGAGTGGTCTGTTCAGAAATTTCTCCACTAATAAAGGCATCAATACCTTTAGTTGCCGCCAAATCAATATATCCCTGACCGCCCCCCGTACAAATCGCAACCGTTTTAATCAATTTATGAGGAAATTCAGCCACAAACTCATCACACAAAATGATGTTGCGGTTTAACCCTTTTTCTAAACGCAGTGCCAATTCGGTGGCGGAAATTGCTGTTTCTAATTCGCCATAGACAGGAATTGAATAAGGCTTATCTTCTAAGCCGGTTAAATGCTTAACACCTAACAATGCGGCTAATTGAGCGTTATTCCCTAATTCCGGGTGAATATCTAACGGCAAGTGATAACCAAATAAATTAATGTCATTAACAAGTAACTGTTTGATACGTTTGCCTTTCATTCCTCGAATACAAGGATCTTCGCTTTTCCAAAAATAGCCGTGATGAACTAAAATCGCATCTGCATTTTTCTCAATCGCTTTCTCAATTAGCGGTAGCGTTGCGGTTACGCCGGTAATAATTTTACGAATTTCACGTTTACCTTCAACTTGCAATCCATTCGGTGCATAATCACTAATTGCTTTCGCATTTAATTTTTCATTCAAAAGCTGTTCTAACGCTAAGTTTGTCAGCATAGTTTGTCCTCTCTTTATTATTCTCGTAATTTTTCAATTTCTTTGATGAACTCTTCAATATCACCAAAACTTAAATAAACCGAAGCAAAACGGATATATGCCACTTTATCTAAGCGTTTTAATGCATCCATTGCTAAATTCCCGACAAGTTTGCTAGGCACTTCTCTTTCGCCTGTCGCTTGAAGTTGAATAATAATTTGATTGACCGCTTTCTCCAAATCATCTGCACTGACAGGACGTTTTTCCAACGCTTTAGCCAAACTCATCTTTAACTTGCTTGCATCAAAGGGCTCACGGTTGCCATTACTTTTTACAATATAAGGTACAAGAAGTTCTGCTGATTCAAACGTCGTAAAACGTTCTTTACATATCGTACACTCTCGGCGACGACGTATTTGATAGCCATCTGCAGCCAAACGGGAATCAATGACCTTCGTTTCTTCCGCTGCACAAAAAGGACAACGCATGCTCTTTTCTCCAGTTATATGCGAACTTTCTGATTGTCGATGTTTTTTATAAAAAAATCAATCTAATCACACTCATTAAAAATGTATATGCATAAAAAAAGCCCCTTAATAGGGGCTACTCGGAAAGCAAATTTATGAATCTGGTTGTTGAACACAACACTTATTTTTGTTGTATGTAAGGTTACGTCAATTTTTTAATTTTTTCAAAGCCTAATTTTCAAATTTGTGATCGACTTCAAATTTTTCAGAACGGTTCGATTATTTTATAAACGACGTGCCTGCCAAAAGGTTTTTGACCAATAAGGCGAATCTAAATCAGAGTAAATAACGCCACCTTTTGTAGAAGCATGAAGGAATTGCCCGTTTTTCACATAAACACCAACATGTTTACCGTTCGGTCCACGACCTGTTTTGAAGAAAACTAAATCGCCTGTTTTAATTTCACTTTTAGACACGCGTCTGCCTTCATTAGCTTGTTCTGTTGTTGTACGAGGTAAATCAATACCAAAGAGATCACGAAATGTAATCTGCATAAAGCCTGAACAATCCACACCACTTTTAGATGTTCCGCCTAAACGATAGCGAGTCCCCTTCCATTCTTGCTGATGTTCACTTAAATTGGCAATAACCATAATCGGATCGCCCAAATTAGCTTGATTTGTGCGATAAATACCTGCTTTTGCCTTTATAGGACCTGATACATGAACATCATCTGAAGAAGAACAAGCGGTTAAAATTGCAGTTAAACTGACTAATGCCAATTTTGATATACGTTTCATTAAAATACCCTCTTGTTTACCCTAAATGGTAACCATTTAGGGTAAACATTTTCAGATTTTTATTTCTTCACTTTCGCATGTTCTACACGATCACGCATTTTTTGCCCTGCTTTGAAAACCACCACTCGGCGTGCTGAAACAGCAACGCTTTCTCCTGTTTTGGGGTTCCGACCTGGACGTGCATTTTTTTCTCGAACAGAAAAATTACCAAATCCTGATAATTTTACCTCTTCTCCGGTTGTTAATGCTCTTTTAATTTCTTCGAAAAACTGATCTATAAATAATTTTGCCGTTCGCTTCTCAAAGCCACATTTTTCAACCAATGCTTCTGCAAGTTCAATTTTAGTGAGAGCCATAAAATATCCTTACTAAACGAGTAATGATTAGTCACGTAATGTCGCATTAAAACGTTGCGATAAATCTGCTAATACGGCTTGAATAACCGCATTAATTTCATCTTCTTCTAACGTTTTTTCTGTGTCTTGTACCGTTAAACTAATCGCTAAACTTTTCTTACCTTCTGCAAGGTTTGTACCACGATAAACATCAAACAGACTCACGCCCACTAATTTATCGCCACCCGATGAACGACAAGCATCTAACACTTCGCCTGCAGCAACATTTTCATCTACGACAACTGCAATATCACGGTTATTTGCAGGGAATTTAGAGATCTCTTTGGCTGCCGGAATTGGACGTTCCGCAATTGCTGAAGCCAAGACTTCACAAACAATTGGTTTGCCTTTAATCCCTAATTTCTGAACTAACGACGGGTGTAAGGTTCCGATAAAGCCAATTTCTTTACCATCTAACATAATCGCTGCAGATTGTCCCGGGTGTAATGCAGGGAATGTTTTAGCCACAAATTTTAAATCGTTACGAACAGCGGTTAATGAGAAAATACGTTCAATATCACCTTTTAAGTCAAAGAAATCAACGGATTCTGCTTTATGCTCCCAGTGAACCGGACGTTTATCGCCTACAATCGCAGCTCCAATAACAGACTCTTGACGAACACCTGATTCTGCATTTGCATCCGGAATGAAGCGTAAACCTGTTTCAACGATGCGAACACGGTTTTGCTGACGATTTTGGTTATATACGATTGTTTCTAATAACCCCGTTAAAATCGACACACGCATTGCCGACATTTCACTTGAAATCGGGTTTGGTAGCATTAACGCTTCTTGCTCCGGATGTAACAAGGTTTGGATTTTTGGATCAACGAAGCTATAAGTTACCACTTCTTGATAATCGCTATCCACAAATGCTGCACGTACACGAGCGATTTCCAATAATTTCTCTGGCGTGCCTTTCATCGTTAAATGAGAGAAAGGCGAGTTATTTGGAATATTGTTATAGCCATAGATACGAGCGACTTCTTCAATGAGATCTTCTTCAATCTCAATATCAAAACGCCAACTTGGCGCTACCGCAGTCCAAGTATTATTTGCAAAAGTTACATTCAAGCCTAAACGAGTTAAAATATCTGTTACTGTAGCATCTTCAATATGATAACCAATCACCGCATCTAACTTGCTACGGCGTAAACTCACTGTATTGCGTTTAGGTAAATGTGCTTCGCTGACTGCTTCAACAATTTCGCCTGCTTCGCCACCACAAATTTCAAGAAGAAGGGCTGTTGCACGCTCCATTGCTTGACGTGTTAGTTCTGGATCAACACCACGCTCAAAACGATGTGAAGCATCAGTATGTAACCCATATTGACGTGCACGACCGGTAATCGCTAATGGTGCGAAAAATGCTGCTTCTAAAACAACATCTTTTGTCTCTTTGCTCACACCACTTGCCTCCCCACCAAAGATACCCGCCATTGCTAAAGCACCTTTCTGGTCTGCAATCACTAAGGTATTCGCTTGTAATTTTGCCGTGGTGCCATCTAATAAAACAAGCTCTTCGCCCTCTTTTGCCATTCTTACTTGAATTGCACCTTCAATTTTTGCAGCATCGAAAGCGTGCATTGGCTGACCTAATTCAAGCAAGCTCAGGTTTGTAATATCTACGATAGGGTCGATAGAACGAATACCACAACGGCGAAGTTTTTCTTGTAACCATAATGGAGATTGTGCATTAACATTCACATTCTTCACAACACGAGACAAATAACGTGGGCAAGCCTCCGGCGCTTGTAATTCAACGGCTACTTTATCTGAAATAGTTGCCGTTACGGCGGTAACTTCAGGTGCAGAAACTTCTGCTTGATTGATGACCCCCACTTCACGAGCAATACCACGAATACTTAAACAATCCGCACGGTTAGGCGTTAAACTAATTTCAATTGCCACATCATTTAAGTTTAGATATTCACGGAAATCAACACCAACCGGTGCATCTAATGGTAATTCAATGATACCGCTATGATCTTCTTTAATGCCTAGTTCTGAATAAGAACATAACATCCCTTCTGATGGCTGACCACGTAGTTTAGTTTTCTTAATTTTGAAATCGCCCGGTAGCAATGCGCCTTCAACCGCACAAGCTACTTTTAAACCCGCACGGCAGTTAGGTGCTCCACAAACAATATCTAATAGACGGTCACTACCAACATTCACTTTCGTTACACGTAATTTATCCGCATCAGGGTGCTGTTCTGCTGATACCACTTCACCAATTACCACACCGCTAAATTCGCCGGCGACAGGATCAACACTATCAACTTCTAAGCCTAACATTGTAATTTGGTCGCATAATTGCTCTGTTGAAATGGCAGGATTTACCCACTCACGCAACCAAGATTCATTGAATTTCATTTATCTCTATCCTTTAATTTGCAAAATTTTTCTAAAATTTAACCGCTTGTTATAAGCGTTACAACAGACACACTCAGTGTGTCCCTACAATGATAAAATTACTTAAATTGTTTTAAGAAACGTAAGTCATTTTCAAAGAATGAACGTAAGTCCGTTACGTTATAACGTAACATTGTTAAACGCTCTACGCCCATACCTACAGCGAAACCGCTATACTCTTCAGGATCGATGCCTACGTTACGTAATACGTTCGGATGAACCATACCGCAACCTAACACTTCTAACCATTTACCATTTTGGCGCATCACATCAACTTCAGCCGAAGGCTCTGTAAATGGGAAGAATGACGGACGGAAACGCACCTGTAAATCTTCTTCAAAGAATGCTTTTAAGAAATCGTGAATTAACCCTTTTAGCTCGGTAAAGTTCGCTTTTTTATCCACGTATAATAATTCAATTTGGTGGAACATCGGTGTGTGAGTTTGGTCGTAGTCGTTACGATATACACGACCTGGTGCCACAATACGTAAAGGTGGTTTCACGTTCTCCATTGTACGAATTTGTACACCTGAAGTTTGAGTACGCAATAAACGTTGAGCATCAAACCAGAACGTATCGTGATCTGCACGAGCCGGGTGATGAGCCGGGATATTTAACGCATCAAAGTTATAGTAATCCGTTTCAATTTCCGGACCGCTTGCAACGGTAAAACCTAATTCTGAGAAGAATTTAACCACACGCTCAATAGTAATCGAAACTGGGTGCAATCCACCTAATTCTGTTTTACGACCCGGCAAGCTCACATCAATACTTTCACTTGCTAATTTTGCGTTTAATGCTTCTTGCTCCCACGCTTCTTTTTTAGCATTTAAAATATCAAGTACCGCTTGTTTCGCTTCATTGATTTTTGCACCGATTGCCGGACGTTCTTCCGCCGCCACATTACGCAATTCTTGCATTAACTGGGTAAAATGCCCTTTTTTACCAAAATATTCTACACGGAAATTTTCCAAAGCATCTAAGCCTTGATCTAACTTATCTAACGCTTCTCTAGCTTGAGCGGTTAATTCTTTTAGGTGTTGCATTACCTATCCTCTAATAACTAATAAAAATTGCTGTGATAATAATACTTTGCATAAAAAATGTAAATGTAAAAATCGGCTAACGCCTTGATTTTTAAGGTTTGAAGCGGTGGGATTTTGTGATATTTTTGCGTATTATCAAAATAAACCATATCGAATGTTCGCTTTATCAAAAAATGGGCGTAGAATGCTTTAAGTTTTTTTAATGGAAAAATACAATGTTTAATATCACTAAATCGCAAGTTTTAGCAGCTTTCAATTATCGTGCGGCGTGTCGTTATTACGACCCAACACGTAAAATCAGTAAAGAAGATATGGATTATATTCTTGAGCTTGCTCGTCTATCGCCTAGTTCGGTAGGTTCTGAACCGTGGCAATTTCTCGTGCTACAAAATCAGGCTATTCGCCAAAAAATTGCGCCTGTTGCTTGGGGGATTAAGCACCCAATTGAAGAAGCTAGCCATATCGTTGTACTTCTTGCGAAAAAGAACGCTCGCTACGACTCGGAATTCTTTAAAACCTCTTTAGCTAAACGTGGTTTAACGCCTGAACAAACCTAAGCAACCCTTGCTCGCTACAAAGATTTCCAAACCAATGATATGAAAATTGCGGATAGCGAACGTGCATTATTTGATTGGTGCTGTAAACAAACCTATATCGCATTAGGCAATATGATGACAGGAGCGGCGCTGATTGGGATTGATTCTTGCCCGATTGAAGGCTTTAATTATGATGAAGTTAATCGTATTTTAGCGGAAGAAGGCTTATTTGATGCGAAGGAATATGGCGTTTCTTGCATGGTTACTTTTGGTTATCGAGCGAAAGAAATTACCAAAAAATATCGTAAACCGGCAGAAGACGTCATCCATTGGATTGAATAATGGATAGAGGAAAATATGATTAACAAAGACACACAACTCTGTATGTCGCTTTCCGGTAGACCAGGCAATACCGGTACTTATTTTCATAACTACCTTTATCAAAAACTCGGCTTAAATTTTGTTTATAAAGCCTTTACCACCCAAGATATTGAACACGCAGTAAAAGGCGTGCGAGCTTTAGGTATTCGAGGTTGTGCCGTTTCAATGCCATTTAAAGAGGCTTGTATGCCGTTTTTAGATGAAATTGATGCATCCGCTCAAGCGATTGAGTCGGTCAATACGATTGTTAATACGGAGGGTTATTTAAAAGCATACAACACCGATTATATCGCTATTGAAAAGCTCATTGCAAAATATCAATTAAAATCAACCGCTTCGGTTATCGTTCAAGGTAGTGGAGGTATGGCAAAAGCCGTTGTTGCTGCCTTTAAACACGCTGGTTTTAAACAGCTGAAAGTCTATGCACGTAATGCAGAAACGGGGACTTATCTTGCCAATCTCTACGGGTATGAGTATATCAATAGCCTTGAAAATCAACAGGCTGATATTCTCGTCAATGTTACCCCGATTGGAATGAAAGGCGGAAAAGAAGAGTTTGATTTAGCATTCCCTGAAACGATGATAAAACAAGCTGCCAGTGTGTTTGATGTGGTTGCAATGCCAGCGGAAACTCCGTTAATAAAATATGCTCAATCACAGGGTAAACAAACTATTTCCGGCGCCGAAGTGATGACTTTACAAGCAGTAGAACAATTTGTGCTTTATACGGGAATTCGTCCAAGTGATGAATTAATTGCAGAAGCTGCAGCATTTTCAAGAGCGTCTCACTAGCGATGAAAATGGACAATCATATTGATTGTCCATTTTTCGTTATAATGACCTTTTCTGTTCCAAGAATGCTTCAAGCAAATTTTCTGGCGGAGGTGGCATTTGCAAATAAAAACCTTGAGTTTGAATCGCTTGCAAAACTTCTTCATTTTTTGCCCGCTTGAGTTGCTTTTCGCCTGTGAGATTAAATAGCATCACAAATTGCGGTTTGCCAAAAATCTGTAATAAAGATTCCGGAACTTGCTCAAATACCTCACGTTTAGGAACGTATAAAAACATGCCTTCTTTTTTCGCACTTTTATAAATTGCACATAAATTAGTATTCGTCATCATAAGCTCCACCAGAATAATTATCAAATCGAGAGTATTGTCCTTGGAAGGTTAAACGTACTCGCCCGATTGGACCATTACGTTGTTTACCGATAATAATTTCTGCCACATTTTTGAGATCAGAATTGTCGTTATAAACTTCATCACGATAAATAAACATAATCAAATCCGCATCTTGTTCAATAGAGCCGGATTCACGCAAGTCCGAGTTTACAGGGCGTTTGTCCGCTCGTTGCTCCAAGCTACGATTTAGCTGTGATAGTGCAACCACTGGGACTTGTAACTCTTTTGCTAATGCTTTTAAAGAGCGAGAAATTTCAGCAATCTCTAACGTTCGGTTATCTGAAAATGCCGGCGCTCTCATTAATTGCAAGTAATCCACCATAATCAAACTTAAACCGCCATTTTCACGATACACACGTCTTGCTCTTGAACGGACTTCAGTTGGTGTTAAACCTGAACTGTCATCAATATAAATGTTGTTACGTTTTTGCAAAATTGCCATCGTTGAAGAAATTTTAGCCCAATCTTCATCATCGTGAATTTGACCCGTTCTGATTTTGGTTTGATCGACACGTGATAAAGAGGCCAACATACGCATCATAATTTGGTCGGCAGGCATCTCTAAGCTAAAAATAAGCACAGGTTTTGCCGGTTTTTTCTTTGGATTACCTTGTTCATCAAGATCATTAGGATCTTCAATATCCATGAGAGAGGCGTTCTCACATAAGTTCATCGCAAAAGTCGTTTTACCCATTGAGGGGCGAGCAGCGACAATAATCAGATCTGAAGGCTGTAAACCGGCTGTTTTTTTATTGAGATCCGTAAATCCGGTCGTTACACCTGTTACCCCACCATTATCTTTCTGCTTAGATAACATCTCTATTCGGGCAAGCGTATTTATCAAAATATCGTCCACTTTTTGCGGACCTTCATTGCCTGTATTGCGTTTTTCTGCAATCTCAAACACAACCCTTTCCGCCTCATCCAAAACTTCTTTCGCATTTCTGCCTTTGGTGTGATAAGCCATTTCAGCAATTTGATTTCCGGCACTGATGACGCTTCTAAGATCGGCACGATCCCTTACAATATCCGCATACGCAAGAATGTTTGCAGCACTTGGCGTATTTTTAGATAATTCTGCAAGATAAGCAAAACCACCAACATCTTGCAAAATCCCTTTATTTTTTAGCGCTTGATCTAGCGTAATAATATCAATAGGTTGGTTACTCCGTGCCAACTCTGTCATTTGTTCAAAAATCAAACGGTGTGCGTAATTATAAAAATCCACCGACTGTATTTTTTCAGCAACATTATCCCAATGTTCATTATTGAGCATAATCCCACCAAGCACAGCTTGTTCTGCCTCAATAGAATGTGGAGAGATAGCAATTTGCTCCACTTGTTTATCTTTGACGGTATCACGTGATGAAGGTTTATAATCAGCCATTTTTCGCCCTATTTTCCGTTTGTTTAAGCTTGATAAGCGGTTAGTTTAGCGTAATTTTTTGCAAATGCCAAAATGATTACGGTGGTTATCCCATTAAGGTTTTATTTGGTTCTTTAGCGATTTCTCGAGCCAATTTAGGTACTAAATAACCCGAACTGATCTTTTGTAACTCTTTATAAATACTAAAGGCAACTTCATCTTCCACAAAAAAGTGACTTGCCCCTTCCACCTTATCTAGCAAATGTAAATAATAAGGTAGGATCCCAATAGAAAATAACTTATCACTTAGAGCTTTTAGTGTTATTGCGCTATCATTCACGTCTTTCAATAACACTGATTGATTGAGCAAAACAACTCCCGCTTGTTTTAATTCAGCCATTTTGTTTGCTAAAACAATATCGATTTCATTTGCGTGGTTAATGTGCGTGACCATAACAACATTTAAACGAGAATCCGCAAATCGTAAACATAATTGTGAGGTAATGCGATTTGGAATAACCACAGGCAAACGGGTATGAATTCGGAGCGTTTTAACATGGTTAATTTTTTCCAATGCGGTTAAAATCCAATCTAATTCCTCATCTTTTGCCATTAAAGGATCGCCACCGGATAAAATAACTTCCTCAATTTCCGGATGTTCTGCAATATATTGCAAACTTTGTTGCCATACCGTTTTTCCACTTTTTACCTCTTCATAAGGGAAATGGCGTCTAAAGCAGTAGCGACAGTTAATCGCACAGCTATTTTTAACCATAAATAACAATCGATTGTGATATTTATGCAAAATATTGGGCGCAGGGCTATGTTGTTCTTCCAGAGGATCTTTTATAAACCCTTCTACTTGGGTAAATTCGTCAGAAGATGTCATCGCTTGAAGAAAAAGCGGGTCATTTTTATCGCCTTTTTGCATTTTTTCGGCAAATGGGCGAGGTACTCTCATCGCAAATAATTTACGGGCTAAAATGGCTTGTTCAAACTCTTGCGGATTAAGCTCAAGATATTCTAAAAGTGCGACTGGATCATTAAACGCTTGGGCTAAATCAAGCTGCCATTGTAACTTTGAAGATTGGAGTTGAATTGATTGCATAGAAATAAATTCCCCTCTTTAAGAAGAGGGGATGGTGAAATTATTGAACTAATTGACAAGCTAATGGCGAACCATTTGGGTTTACCATCACGATAGGCGTTGTTTGTCCACCTTGTGCCGGTGCTAAGTATTGCACACTTGCGATACAGTAACGGCGATAACCGTCTGTTTTCTCTACTAAGAATGGATCGATTTGACCGCCAATGCTTTTAAATGTTGCAACGCTTGATGTAGCATTTGTTGCATTTGCAACATTTTGCGGATTTTCAACCGCTTGGTTTGCTGCAGCTTGTTCTGTTGATGGTGTTTGAGTTTGAGCTTGCGCTGCTGTTGGCGCTAACATTTCACTTAACACATAACCTGCCGCCGCACCTGTTGCAAAGCTTGCTAATCGGTTATTCCCCGTTGCTTGCTGTGCTTGAGTTTGATTTGGAATCGCACGGTTAGGCGTGCTGTCAAATGTCGCATCTTTTTGCGTATTTGAATTGATTGATTGCGTTTTTTGCGCTGCAATCGGTTTACCTGAAACAGAGCGAGAAACAGAACGTCCTCCTTTTGCTTCTGCAATGATTGCAAATGAGAGAGCAATAATTGCGGCAAGTGTAATGGTTTTCTTCATAGTGTGTCCTTTTGTGTAAGATTTTTTGGATTATATCGCAAAAATTTTTAGAGATCTTTCTCTAATTACTGTATTATATAGGTCTTTTTGATAAACCCAATAGTGGGTGATTCAATTTTGTTAATTTTTTGTTAAATAAATTGAGGAAACAATGGCTAGTTACAGCACTAATGATTTCAAACCGGGTTTAAAATTCATCCAAGATGGTGAACCTTGTGTTATCGTTGAAAACGAATTCGTAAAACCAGGTAAAGGTCAAGCATTTACCCGTACAAAAATCCGTAAACTTATCTCTGGTAAAGTATTAGAGATCAACTTCAAATCAGGTACTTCTGTTGAAGCGGCGGATGTTGTTGATTACAACTACACCTATTCATATAAAGATGAAGATTTCTGGTACTTCATGCACCCGGAAACATTTGAACAAATTTCTGTTGATGCAAAAGCATTAGGCGACAACGACAAATGGTTAGTTGATCAAGCAGAATGTATCATCACGTTATGGAACGGTTCTGCTATCGCAGTTACTCCACCAAACTTCGTTGAATTAGAAGTTGTTGAAACAGATCCAGGCTTAAAAGGCGATACAGCCGGTACAGGTGGTAAACCTGCAACATTGAGCACAGGCGCAGTAGTACGTGTACCATTATTCGTACAAATTGGTGAAGTTATCCGTGTGGATACTCGTTCTGGCGAATACGTTTCACGTGTAAAATAATTTCATTTTACGTTAATTAAGCGGTTATTTTTCTTGCAAACTTTGCAGAAAATAACCGCTTTTTTATTTTCTTAAATAATAACCCTTCCCATTTGTATTTTTCTCGGTTAAGATAAACACAATCTTGAGAATTATTTTCAATAACAAAACTTAACCAAGGAAATGATTATGTTCAAAAAAGCACTACTTACTCTAGCTCTGGCTTCTTCTCTTAGCACACTCTCTTTTGCAAAAGAAGTTTCAATTCCAACCGCTCGTGGCGAAGTGACGATTGCACAAACACCAACTAAAGTGGCTGTTTTTGAAGCCGCAGCGATTGATACACTGTATCATTTAGGTGTTAAAGTCGCAGGGAGCCCAAATGTAGTCAAAACCTTACCTTACTTAAAAGCAGCAACCGAGAATGCCACATTAATTGGTACGGTATTTGAACCTAATTTTGAAGTGCTAAGCTCACTCAAACCTGATCTTATCATTGTAGGTAGTCGTGCGGCGAAAAAAGTCGATGAGTTAAAAAACATTGCGACAACCATTGATATGACTGCACCTAGCAATGTGAATACCATTCAAGCCGGTTTAAATAACATTGAAACTTACGGTAAATTATTCAACAAAGAAGCCGAAGCCAACAAATTAAAAACGGAATTAGAAACGCTACTTGCCGAAACCAAAGCTGCCGTTAAAGGCAAAGGGAACGGGCTTATCATTTTAGTTAATGGTGGCAAAATGTCTGCATTTGGTGATGTTGGTCGTTTAGGTTGGGTACACTCTGCATTAGAAATTCCACTTGCTCAGGCAGATATTAACCAAAAAGGTTCTAACCACGGTACACCGGTTTCTTTTGAATACTTACAAAAAGTGAATCCTGATTGGTTATTTGTATTAGATCGTACCGCTGCCATCGGTGAAGAAGGAAAAACAGCACAAGAGGTGCTCGATAATGCGCTTGTTCACCAAACAAAAGCATGGAAAAACGGACACATTATCTATTTAAGTAGCTCTGCTTATTTAGCAGCAGGTAGCGTTGAACAAATGCGTTTAGATCTTAACAATATCAAACAAGCATTTTCAAAATAAAAATGCGCCATTTAGCTTATCTTAATCTTCTCTTTTTATTAATTCTCTGCCCCATCAGCATGTCTGTTGGGGTAGCAGATTTTTCATGGTCGGATGTATTCCAGCAACCAGAACAAACTCAACTCTTTTTTGTCAGCCGACTGCCTAGAACATTTGCAATCATCCTTGTGGGTGCAACCTTAAGTATTGCCGGCATGGTTTTACAAATCGTCCTAAAAAATCGCTTTATTGAACCCAGCATGATTGGGGCAAGCCAAAGTGCGGCATTAGGTATCTTAATTGCTACGCTACTCTTCCCTGCTACGCCATTACTTGCAAAAATGTCCTTTGCTGCCGTATGTGCACTTATTGGCATGGCGATTTTTATGTTCTTAATGCGAAATCTCCCGCCACATCAAAAGTTAATGTTACCACTCATCGGGATTATTTTTGGTAATGTCATTGAATCCATTACAACCTTTATTGCCTACGAAACCGATAGTTTGCAGTTGCTTTCTGTTTGGTTTGCCGGTGACTTTTCAGGGGTATTGGCTGGCCGCTATGAATTACTCTGGCTAACTGCCGGATTAGCTTTTATGATCTATATTATGGCAGATCGTCTTAGTATTGCCGGTTTAGGGCAAAATATCAGTACGAGTTTAGGGATAAATTACCACCAAATGACTTGGTTTGCGCTTATTATTGTCGCCATGATTACGGCGTTAATTGTGGTTACCATTGGGCAAATTCCCTTTATTGGTTTAGTTGTGCCTAACATTGTCTCTCGCTTAGCCGGTGATAGACTGCGTCAAAATTTACCGACGGTCGTTTTATTTGGTGCAAATTTAATGCTCGCCTGTGATATTGTTGGTCGCGTCATTAACGCGCCTTTTGAAGTACCTATTTCAACAATCTTCGGCATTATTGGGACACTTATTTTCCTCTATTTACTTTTTAGAGGACAGCGCTCATGAAAACGACTCGAATTCTCGCTTTTGCCTTACTACTTCTACTTTGTAGTTGCTTATTCTTTATGCTTTTTAATGCCAATGGTAACTGGGATTTTGTGATTCCTTTCCGTGGGAAAAAATTACTTTTACTCTTAACCGTTGCTTATACTATTGGCGTTTCAACCCTTTTATTTCAAACATTAACACATAATCCGATTTTAACGCCAAGTATCTTAGGCTTTGATTCGCTTTATCTCCTGACACAAACGCTATTAGTTTATTTTCTTGGTGGCATTGGATTTACGTTATTAGATATCAGTTTCAAATTTACCATTGAAACGGGGTTAATGTTAATCGGTGCATTATTACTCTTCCGCACGCTCACGAAAGAAAACAGCGATCTTACTCGCATGTTACTGATTGGTGTGGTATTTGGCGTGCTGTTTAGAAGTTTGAATAATCTACTCCAACGCATGATTGATCCTGAAGAATTTGCAGTGGCGCAAAGTTCGTCTTTTGCCAGTTTTAATACCGCAAACCCAACCTTGCTTTTTATCGGGATTACCATTGCGCTATTAAGTATGTTCTGGATTTGGCAGCAACGCCACAAACTAGATGTACTTTTACTTGGTAAAAAGCAAGCTATCGGATTAGGGGTTGATTATCATCGTTTCTCACGCCACCTTCTGATTTGCTGTGCACTGTTGGTGTCTGTTTCTACGGCATTAGTTGGACCTATTCTTTTTTTAGGTTTATTGGTCTGTGCGATTGTGAATGCTGTTAGCCCAACGGTGTCCCATGCGGTTCGTATTCCACTTACTTTTTTGATTTCAGGTACCACCCTTGTGTTAGGACAAACGCTTTTTGAACAAATTTTCAAATTACAAGGCGTACTCAGTGTGGTAATCGAGTTATTAGGTGGATTAGTCTTTATTTATCTTATGCTGAAAAAACAAAAATGATTGAAGTTAAAAATCTCTCTTATCATATTGGTCAAACTCCGATTTTAGACAATATCAATTTATCCATTCCTGATGGAGGCATTACCGCTTTAATTGGTGCAAATGGCGCAGGAAAATCAACGCTCCTCTCCCTCATTGCTCGCCTTAACCCATTACAAAGCGGTCAAATTTTTCTTGATCATTGCAATATATCCACGACGCCTTCTCGAGAGATTGCTAAAAATCTTGCCATATTAACGCAAGACAATGTCATTCATAGTCGCATTACCGTGAAAGATCTACTGATGTTTGGGCGTTATCCGCATCATCAAGGAAAAATCACACCGCTTGATCATAAGATTATTGACGAAGCATTACAGCGTTTTGATTTAATCGGTTTCTCGCATCGCTTTTTAAGTGAATTATCTGGTGGACAACGCCAAAGAGCTCTCATTGCCATGACATTTTGCCAGCAAACTAGCCATGTTTTACTGGATGAGCCATTAAATAACCTCGACATGTATCATGCTCGAGAGCTGATGCGTCTTCTTAGAAAATTGACCGATGAGCTTGCTTTAACAACGGTCATGGTGGTTCACGATATCAATATGGCAGCAGCTTATGCTGATACCATTGTTGCGATGAAAAACGGGAAAATAAAGCTGATCGGTTCTCCAAAAGAAATTATCACCGAAGAAAATCTTAAAACGATTTTTGATTTAGACGCTGAAGTATTAGAACATCAGGGTAAACCATTAGTTATTCATCATATTTAAACAACATGTCTCTTGTTTGTTTTTAAAGGCTAATAAATTTTATTCAACGCAAACGTTTATGTGCAGCGGTCGTGCATTTATTCCGTGATCTTTCATGCTATATCAAGTAAAATGTGCGAGATTTTGTGTTTAACAAAATCATATTTTATTTATTTACAATGGAGATTTCCCTATGGCAATGAATAACATTTTAGGTTTATTCGCACAATCGCCACTCAAACCTCTACAAAAACACTCACGTAAAGTGACTGAGTGTAGTGAGCTCTTAGAACCTTTTTTTGAAGCAACATTCAACCAAGATTGGGAAGATGCAGAAAGAGTAAGAGCGCAAATCATCAATTTAGAACTTCGTGCCGATGCTTTAAAACGTGAAATTCGTTTAAAGCTCCCACGTGGTTTATTCCTACCTGTAGAACGTACTGACTTATTAGAGTTAGTTACTCAATTAGATAAATTAGCGAATTATTCAAGAGATATTTCTGGTCGTATTCTTGGTCGTCAATTAGTGATCCCAGAACAAATGCAGGAACCGTTTAGAAAATTCTTATCACGTAGTTTAGATGCTTGCCGCCAGGTAAGAAAAGTGCTTGAAGAATTAGACGAGCTTCTTGAAACCGGCTTCCGTGGTCGAGAGCTAAAATTTGTAAATAATATGATTTTAGAACTAGATAAAGTCGAAGATGATACAGATCAACTACAAGTTGTTTTACGTAAAACATTACTTGGTTTAGAACAAGATCTAAATCCTATCGATGTTATGTTCTTATATAAGTGTATTGAACGTATCAGTATTCTTGCAGAGCAAGCTCAACGTATAGGATCGCGTATTGAGCTAATGTTAGCAAGAGCATAAGGGGACCCTTCATGGAATTAATTCAACAATATGGCTCGATGTTAGTCATTATTACTGCTATTTTTGGTTTTTTTATGGCATTTGGTATCGGTGCTAATGATGTTTCTAATGCAATGGGAACATCTGTTGGTTCAGGTACAATTACAGCAAAACAAGCAATTATTATAGCAATGTTTTTCGAATTTGCTGGTGCCTATCTTGCAGGTGGTGAAGTAACCGAGACAATCAAAAGTGGAATTATTGATGTAAGTCTTTTTACTGATAAACCTGATGTATTAGTTTTAGGTATGATGTCAGCACTCTTTTCTGCAGGAACATGGTTATTAATTGCTTCTAAAATGGGATGGCCAGTTTCGACTACTCACTCAATTATCGGTGCAATTATCGGCTTTGGTTGTTTAACTGTTGGTTCTCAGGCTGTACATTGGGGACAATTAGGTGGTATTGTTGGTAGTTGGTTTGTAACACCAGTTGTTGCTGGTATTGTTTCTTATACTATTTTCACTAGTACACAAAAACTGATTTTTGATACCGAAGAACCGATGAAAAATGCACAGAAATATGGTCCATTCTATATGGCTTTAACTGCATTTATTCTTAGTATTGTTACCATGACTAAAGGTTTAAAACACGTTGGATTACACCTTACAACAGGCGAAACGGTATTAATCTCATCTGTTATTGCAGCAATCGCTGTAGTTGCGTGTTACTTCTACTTCCGCAGTGAAGCTTTTGCTAAAAGAGCACAAGGCGCAACTTTTGGTGGTGTAGAAAAAGTCTTTAGTATTTTAATGTTACTTACTGCATGTTCTATGGCTTTCGCACATGGTTCAAATGATGTAGCTAATGCAATCGGGCCGTTATCTGCCGTGGTTTCAGTTGTAGAAAGTGGTGGAGTCATCCAAAGTAAAGCAGCATTAGCCCCTTGGATTCTTCCTCTCGGCGCAGCAGGTATCGTTGTTGGTATGGCGGTAATGGGATATAAAGTAATGGGAACTATCGGTTCTGGTATTACTGATTTAACGCCTAGCCGTGGATTCTCTGCCGAGTTTGCTTGTGCAATTACCGTGGTTATTGCCTCAGGAACAGGTTTACCTATTTCAACAACTCAAACACTTGTAGGTGCAATTCTCGGGGTAGGCTTTGCTCGTGGTATTGCCGCATTAAATTTAGGTATCATTAGAAATATCGTTGCATCTTGGGTAATTACCCTACCGGCTGGTGCAATCATTTCTATTATTATTTTTAAGATCCTAAACGCTATTTTCTACTAAAATTTTCGGGGGCGGACATCTCTGCTCCCCTATTTTATTTCTAAGCTATTAAAATTTAATATTTTAGAAATAAGATATAAAATGATAAGGATTCTTTAATGACAAAAAGTTTACGTAAGGCTGTTATCGCCTCTTTTTTACTCGGATCAACACTTCCTGCTTTTTCTGCAGATTACATTACTGAAAACCTAAGCACCTATATGCGTAAAGGAGCGGGTGATCAATATAAAATTTCAGGTGCGATTCAAGCAGGTGAGAAAATTACAGTCTTAGACCGTAAAGATCGTTTTGTGTTGGTCAGAGATAGCCGTAATCGTGAAGGTTGGGTATTAGCGTCAGAGATCTCTCAAACGGCAAGCCCTAAAGATTTAATTCCACAATTACAACAACAAGTTCAAGAATTGAGCACAAAATTAGGTAAAATTGACAGCGATTGGCAACAACGTACGGTTGAAATGCAAAGACGTAGCCAAGATGCTGAAAAACAAACCAGCGATCTTCTTGCTGAAAATGCGCAATTAAAACGTGAAGTTGAAATTTTAAAGAATAAAAATCGCAGTCTAGAAACCATGCAAGATAGCGAGAAGCGTGCTATTGCTATTCAATATTTTATTTATGGTGGATCTGTCTTGGTTGTTGGTTTAATTCTGGGACTTATTCTTCCGTTAATTCTCCCTCGCCGTAAACGTAATAATGGTTGGTCATAATACTTAACATTTACTAGGCATGTGGCTGATATGCCTAGCATTACACTATTTTTTTCACTATAATCAGGCGTTTCCAGAAAATGCTTTATAGATTTTTTAATTCCACTTTTTAGTATAAAAGGTATATATTCATGTCTAAATTTCCAACAATTTCAGAAATTCTCTCAGGTAAAATTGCCGTAGGGGAAGAAGTTTCTGTTCGTGGTTGGGTTCGTACCCGCCGCGATTCTAAAGCAGGTTTATCATTCTTAGCCGTATATGATGGTTCATGTTTTGATCCTATTCAAGCGATCATCAATAATGACCTCGCTAATTATCAAGATGAAGTATTACGCTTAACAGCAGGCTGTTCTGTGATTGTAACGGGTGTTATCGTTGAATCTCCAGCAGAAGGGCAAGCGGTTGAATTACAAGCAAAATCTGTTGAAGTCGTGGGTTGGGTTGAAGATCCTGATACTTATCCGATGGCAGCAAAACGCCACTCTATCGAATACTTACGTGAAGTCGCTCACTTACGCCCGCGCACAAACTTAATCGGTGCAGTAGCGCGTGTGCGTCACTGTTTAGCACAAGCAATTCACCGTTTCTTCCACGAGCAAGGTTTCTATTGGGTTGCAACGCCGTTAATCACCGCTTCAGATACAGAAGGTGCGGGTGAAATGTTCCGTGTTTCTACCTTAGATTTAGAAAATTTACCACGTGGTGAAGATGGTAAAGTCGATTTCAGCCAAGATTTCTTTGGTAAGGAGTCTTTCTTAACTGTATCTGGTCAATTAAACGGCGAGACCTATGCTTGTGCATTAAGCAAAGTCTATACGTTTGGTCCAACATTCCGTGCAGAAAACTCAAATACTACCCGTCACTTAGCAGAATTCTGGATGGTTGAGCCTGAATTTGCGTTTGCAACCTTAGCAGATAACGCAAAACTTGCTGAAGACATGTTGAAATATGTGTTCCGTGCGGTACTTGAAGAACGTAAAGATGACTTAAAATTCTTCGAGAAACACGTTGATAACACGGTAATCAGCCGTTTAGAGAACTTTATCAATTCGGACTTCGCTCAAATTGACTATACCGATGCAATTGAAGTGTTACTCAAATCAGGTAAAGATTTTGAATTCCCTGTTTCTTGGGGTATTGATCTTTCTTCTGAACATGAACGCTATCTTGCAGAAGAATACTTTAAATCGCCGGTAGTTGTGAAAAACTATCCGAAAGACATCAAAGCCTTCTATATGCGTTTAAATGATGATGGTAAGACCGTGGCAGCAATGGACGTATTAGCCCCAGGAATCGGTGAAATCATCGGTGGTTCACAACGTGAAGAGCGTTTAGAGGTGTTAGATAAACGCATGGTAGAAATGGGCTTAAACCCAGAAGATTACTGGTGGTATCGTGATTTACGTCGTTATGGTACAGTACCGCACTCAGGCTTTGGTTTAGGCTTTGAGCGTTTAATCGTATATGTAACTGGTTTACAAAATATTCGTGAAGTGATTCCATTCCCACGTACTCCACGTAATGCAAGCTTCTAATAAATAATAAAGAAAGGGCTTTAAATCATTATTTAAAGCCCTTTCCTATATCTTTGGAATTGATTTTAATACTTTCGCTCCACCTCTTCCTTCGTAAACATCACCGGTGTTTTTACACCTTGCAAGATCTGATAATAATAGTCATAGGCTAGCACATTTTGCACATAACCTCTCGTTTCCATAAAAGGAATTGAGGCTATAAATTCATCAAATGCTAATCGACCGCCTGCTCGTTTTAACCATTGCTCTACCCGACTTGCGCCAGCATTATAGGCTGCGGAAATTAAGATACGGTTATTTGGATATTTTGCATTTAGCTCCGTTAAATGTGTTGTTCCCAGCATAATATTACGGAACGGTTCTAAAAGATCTCGCTCACTTTGGAAAGGAAGTGAATTATCTTTTGCTGTTTTTTGCGCCGTGGTCGGCAACATTTGCATTAGCCCTATCGCATTAGCATGAGATTTGACCTGCGGATTCCATGCACTTTCTTGACGGGCAATTGCCATCGCAAAACTTTTTTGAATAGGCTTATCGACCAAATTCATATCAAACCAATTTGAATAAGCATTGGGTAAACGGAGAGGGATATAATCCCATGCTTTTGCTTGAATCGTCCCTTCGACTGCCAAATCATACCATTCCTGTTGCAAAGCCCATTCTGATAATGCTAACTTTTCCTCAAAATTGACCGCTTGTAACCACTCTATCCATAGTGCTTTCGCTTGATTTAAACGATTCAATGCTCGTAGTTCCGTTATCCTTTCAAGCTGGATTTTCCAAGCCGAGCGTTGTTCATCTGTGAGAGGTTTAGCCTGTAACATAGCGACTTGATAAGGTTGTCCTAACATTTGAGCCGCTAACATTGGATAAAATCCTCTCTCTTTTGCCAATTCAGAGAGTAAACGATGTTGATGCTTAGGATCTTGCTTTGCCTGCCAATATCGCCATTCCACCTTATTTTTGGCTTCATCGCTTAATAGTTCTAACCAACTTCCTAGAGCTTCTTTTTGGTTTATTGCTAAACGTAAACGACGTTCTGTCAGATTATCGTTTTTCAGCTCTTTTAGCTGTTCATCTCGCCAAAGTTGAAAAATCGGATCAACATTATCAAACAGGCGGCTAATAAAAGCGACCTTCCAACTATCCACTTCTGTTACGCTAAGTTGCCATTTTTCCGCCCATTGTTGATAGCGTGAGAAATCCGGATTCTCTCTTTGTTCCGCTAATGTTCTCACAAATTTAGGAAAGGTCGTTAAGATCAAAACTTTATTTTCAGGAGTAAGCAGTTGATTTTCAACAAATTTTTGCAAACTAGTCGGTTCATTTAATAATGTTTGGATAGCTTGTAACCATGCTTTTAATGTGGCATCTTGAGTTTGAATAATAAGCCCTTCTAAACCTTTTTTCCCTTCACGTTGGAAAAGGAAAAGCGCTTTTTGCTTAATTTTGTCGGCGGTATTTAATCCTTTATCTTTCCAATACGACTCAATCCCTTGACATTCAGAAGGTAACCCTGAATTATTTTTCCAATAATTTGGTTCAAGCTCTCGTTTTTCATCACTATCTTTAACTTGGATCGTTGATGTTTGCCAAAAATGATCAAATTCGGTTAATAAGGTATTCATTTCGGCTGAATCGACCGTAGAACTTCCTGCCTGCTCCACCTCGGGATTTAATTGTAACTGTTCCGCTAACAGCTGATATTGTGCTGAAAAAAGGCGACATTGATTCGTTAAAGTTGTAGGCGCAACCTTTTGAGCATAAGCAATCAACGCAGGGAAATCCTGTTTTTGGTATAACGTTTCAAAGGGCAGCTGATCCAATTTATTCCGTTTTGCGGTATTCGGATATTTCGCGATAAATGCACCTAATTCTGCTTCGTCATACATTGCTGCATTGATTTTAGCCTTCATCACAGCCCAATCCGCCTCTTCCATTAAAGGGTAGCCCTCTAACGACTCTCGCAAGCGCATAGCCAATAACAAAGTCGCAGGGGTTAATTTGTTTGCATCAACCAATGAAACCAACTGTAAGAAATTCGCACGTTGAATTTCTCGTTGCTTCGCTTCTTGTTGCTGTGCCATTTGCCAAGTTTGCTCTAGTTGTATAAGCTCTTGCGCTGAAAGTGGCTTAGCGGCGGAAGATGCCTGAGCCATCAAGCCTAACGGCGAGAACAAACAGAGTGCCAGTAATGATTTTTTCCACATTTTCATTTTATTATCTTCATTTTATAAATTGTTAAATGTTAGAAGAAAAAGACCGCTTGAAGTTCCCTAAAGGAGGAGCTACAAGCGGTCATATTTCTGATTCTTTTGCAATTATTCTTCAATAATCACTTTGCCAATGTAATTTAAGTTACGATAACGCTGAGCATAATCAATGCCGTAACCCACCACAAATTCATCCGGAATGGCAAAACCGATCCAATCTACCGCAACATCAACCTCACGACGTGAAGGTTTGTCTAATAAGGTACAAATGGTTACTGAACGTGGATCACGTAATTTTAAGATATCACGCACTTTACTTAACGTAAAACCTGTATCAATAATATCTTCGACAATCAGTACATCTTTGCCGCTAATTTCACCATCAAGATCTTTTAAAATTTTAACATCGCGGCTAGATTCAGTTCCCGAGCCATAGCTTGAAGCGGTTAGAAAATCTACCTCAACCGGTAAATCTAGCAAGCGAACTAAGTCAGCCATAAACATAAAGGAACCACGTAATAAGCCAATGACAACTAAGTTTTGGCTACCTGATTTCTTATAGTGGTTGTTAATTTCTGCGGCTAATTCAGCAATACGAGAATTGATTTCTTGCGTACTGATTAATGTTTCGAGATGATGTTTTTTCATACGTCTTTCCATTATTAAAAATTGGGGTTTACTCTAACAAAAAAGCAATCGTTTAGCTAGCCATAATCGCTTCAATGTCAGCAATCTCTTTTGGGCAACCACTGGTTAGATTTTTGTTGCCATATTCCGTCATAAGCAAATTATCTTCAATACGAATACCAATGCCTTTATATTCTTCCGGCACATCCGCATCACGAGAAATATATAAACCCGGTTCAACGGTAATTACCATACCAATTTCAAGCGGACGACTACGTTCTTGACTATAATCGCCCACATCATGCACATCTAACCCTAACCAATGTCCTAAGCCATGCATATAGAATTGGCGATAGGCTTTTTCTTGAATCAGCATTTCCACATTACCATGTAAAATGCCTAAACGAACCAATCCTTCTGTTAGTACCTCAATGACTCTGTCATTTGCTTTTTTAATAGAATTGCCTGGAACTAATAATTGTATCGCTTCTTTCTGCGCCGTTAAAACTAACTCATAAAGGGCTTTTTGTGGCTCACTGAATTTGCCATTGACAGGAATCGTGCGAGTAATATCGCCTGCATAGTAAGCAAATTCTGCGCCAGCATCAATCAGCAATAAGTCGCCTTCCTTCATGACTGCACTATTCTCGTTGTAATGTAAAATACAGGCATTGTCGCCACTCGCCACAATTGAATTATAAGACGGGAATCGGCTACCAAAACGGGTAAACTCGTGCTGGATCTCCCCTTCAATCTCCATCTCATAACGATTAGGACGCGTTTGCTTCATTGCACGAATATGCGCTAAAGCCGAAATATGACACGCTTGTTGAATCAAGGCAATTTCTGCTGTGGATTTAATCAAACGCATCTCAGCTAACATTGGGCGCCAATCTATCACATCTGAAAATACGCCCTCAACCAGCTCATCGCCCCATGCCTGCCAGCCTTGAGCATAGTAACAAGCGGTTAAATTTTGCGTTTTTTCTGCAAAAATAGTCGCAAGTTCTTCAATATCGTAGGCTTGATCAACATGAAGTTGCTCTGCTGCACACTCCACGCCTAAACGTCTTCCATTCCAAATTTCCATGAGCGGATCTTTGGCTCGAACAAATATAACGCTTTCAATTTGTCCCGCTCGCTTAATCAATAACAAAGCGGCTTTTGGTTCTGCAAAACCTGTTAAATACCAAAAGTAACTATCTGGGCGAAATAGGTAGTCACAATCATTATTACGGCGCTTTTCTGTTTCAGTAAAAATAATAAACGCAGAATTATCCTGCATTTGTTCCAGCACTCGATGACGGCGTTCCACAAATTCAGCTTCGGGAAGTTGAGCGAGATAAGCGAGATCCATAAAATCCTCTCTAATTTGTAAAATTAGGCAAATTTTATCATAAACTGGCAGACTGGTTGGTATAAGAATTTACATTTTTCAAATTTAAGAGTAATCTTTCTCTACCCAAATAATTGGGCAATCATGGAGATTAAAAATGTATTTTGAAATTTATAAAGATGCGAAAGGCGAATTCCGTTGGCGCTTAAAGTCAGGCAATCACCAAGTTGTGGCTACTGGTGGCGAAGGTTATGCAAGTAAACAAAGTTGCCAAAAAGGCATTGAAGCCGTGAAGAAAATCACATCAGAAACAGAAGTAAAAGATTTAACTGTTACTGAATAAGAGAAAATAATCTGCACCCCAAAGTGAATAATATTATGCATGATTAAGGTGCAGATTTTTTATACCTCAATCCTTCCACATACCATCAAAAGGTTTAATAAAACAAAAAGCCTAGTCGTTAAACTAGGCCTTTATTTATTGGTGCCTGGGCGAGACTCGTGCTATTGGGACTCAACCATTGTTAATACTGGAAATCTTTGATTCTTCATTTCCAAAATATAGTCATTCGTATAGTCAAAATGAAAAGTCATCATCATTTGAGCTATTTAACCGCCACTTGTATAGGGTTGTTTTTAAATTTGGCGGATTAAGTGAAGCAAGTTTACTTTTGCCCTCTAATTCTTGGAGCCCATAAAAAAGCCCTACATTCAAAAAATGTAAGGCTTTGCGTTATTTCTATATCGCTTGAATTAAAACGTCGGCTGATATATTCATTTTTTCGTGAATTCTGCGGATCATGGTAAGCGTTAGCGGTCTCGTCTTATTAAAAATCTCATAAACTCTATTCGGCTTCCCGATAATGCCTTCTAAATCCTTAACGGCCAATCCTTCTTGCTCCATTCTGAATTTTATTGCCTCGATAGGGTCTGGCGGTGTGATGTGATAGTGCTTATTTTCGTAGTTTTCAATAAGTGAAATCATAACATCTAAAAAATCCGCTTCTTGTTCTGTTAATTCCTCCGCTTTATCAAAATAAGGCTCTACGATTTTTAAAGCCTGTAAATAGTCGTCATTTGTTTTAATCGGCTTGATTTGCATTGAATTACCCTCTTTTTTATTGCATTTCTACGGTTTCTGCGTTGATTTTGTCATATTCTGAATGTGTACCAATGAATTTGATATACATCGCTCCTAAACGATAAGCGACCGCCACAATAATGCGATAATCATTACCCTTGATATTAAAAACAATTCGATTATTTGCCAAAAAACTAGCATTCCGGTAGTGTGCTTTAATCTCTTGTGGTGTTTTCCAGTCCGCATTTTTAACCTCCGCAAGCCATGCTTTTAGCGGTTGTTCTGCGTCTTGGTGCTTTCTATAAAACTCTATGATTTTAGCGGTTGAAATTACTCTCATTTATCCCCCTTGCTGTTATGAATTATAATCCCATTTTGGGACTATTGCAAGAAAAAAGCTACCGCTCTAATTTGGGTAGCTTTTATTCGTTTTAGATAGCGTTATACACTGAATGTATAATTTACCTTTTGCAAAGAAAAGGCGTTTTATTCTGCTTCTTAATGTGTAGCATAAAAAGCAAAATCATTAGATAAAAGAGAATGTATCAAGGCGGTCTGTTTTATGATTTTAAAAAAATTTTTTATATTTAGTAAAAAACGTTAGTCCAATTAGTCCAATTAGTCAAATTCTTTAAAATCAAATAGTTAAGTGCCATTTTTTGGACTAATTGAGTAGTCCAAAATTAGTCTAAAACTCTTTTGTTCATTTTTTTGAGCAACACAAAACTCCCTAAATTTAGTCCAAAAAAAGAAAAATCAGTCCAATAAATTTTATGTAATATATTGATATATAAGGATATTATTTTATAAATAGGTATTTTGGACTAATTGGACTACTAAAAAACTACGCGTATGAAAAAGAATTTTTTTGCAAAGATAAAAAAAGGAGCTAACCATTTCTGGAAAGCTCTTAAATTATCAATGTAGCATATAGGTTACTAAAATATTTATAATTATGATTTGTTTTGTTTTTTATGCTTCATCACTTTCAACAAGTGGGAAAACGAGATAACATCTTGTACGTTTCGGATCTATCCTGCTTGGTATTCTTACTCTGTACTTATATTATCCGATGGCTAGAGGTTTTCGCTACAAGCAAAAGCATCTTTCTTGGCTGAGAGAAAATACCCCTCTCTATGCTTGGAAAGAGCTTGCAACAATGTTTAATGCGCATTTTGGCACAAATATTAGGTTTAAAGCATTACGGCAAGCCGCCAACAAAAGAGGGATTAAACGCCCACCCGAAGCACAGCATTTTCAGAAAGGAATGTTTCCTTGGAATACCCAATACGATTTAGCCTTAGCCGTTCTTCCCTTGCTCCACGTTACTTCATTGACGTACTTCTCAATTAACTCTGCAAAAGTCATTTCCGGTACAGCGCTATATTCCCCAGACTCGATTTGACTTTCTATGGATAAAGCCCAGCGAGTAGCCTCTGTTTTGGTTGTAAATGTTGCTGATTTTCTTATTCCATTTTTCGATATTTCAGCTCTCCATTTATCCCCACGCTTGCGAAATGTTGCCATATAATCCCCCTTGTTTTTGGCGTAAATTTGGCGTAAATTTGGCGTAATTGGATAATAAACTAAAATAAATGAAAATAAAATAGAATAAATAACAACCTGATAGCTGTTTGAATAAATAGTGTATAAATACTGAGTAAGACTTGTAACTTATTGAAAGTAAAGGACTTTAGAAAACAAAAAAACCTAGTCGTTAAACTAGGCCTTTATTTATTGGTGCTCTGGGCGAGACTCGAACTCGCACATCCTATGGACACTACCCCCTCAAGATAGCGTGTCTACCAATTCCACCACCAGAGCGTAATTTGATATTTTATTGAGGAATATCGCTATTCTGTGTTTGTGTTTTTGGTTGTTCTACTTTTTGTTGAACACCACTTAAATCATCGAACTGACTTGTTGGCTTAGCTTGATGGCTATTTAAGTTACCAATAACTAAGCTAATAGCGAAAAATATAGTCGCTAATACAGCTGTTGTTCTAGATAAAAAGTTTGCTGAACCTGCTGAACCGAAAACTGTTCCTGCCGCACCTGCACCAAATGATGCCCCTGCATCAGCACCTTTACCTTGCTGAATTAAAATAAATCCAATTAAAGCAATAGCAACTAAAAGATAAACAATAGTTAGAATATTTAACATTAAAATCTCTCTGAATGTGTACGCAATAATGTGAAGATTTTAAATAAATCTAATGCGATGGCGTGAATATTATAAGATCTCACAA
Organism: Actinobacillus porcitonsillarum; assembly: GCF_003101015.1. Lineage (NCBI taxonomy): Bacteria > Pseudomonadati > Pseudomonadota > Gammaproteobacteria > Pasteurellales > Pasteurellaceae > Actinobacillus > Actinobacillus porcitonsillarum. The sequence continues at coordinate 1,798,419 of NZ_CP029206.1, forward strand.
ACGATTGCAAATAAATTTTTCTGTCTCTATTGGCAATCGCCTTTTTTTTCAACATTTTACGTTTTTTTCTTAAAATTAGACCGCTTCGTATACGTTGTAGGTGCCGGAATTTTGCTTAGTTGATACAATTTTTGTCTATCTGTATAAAGCAAATCCGGCAAATGAACCAATAAATTTTGCATAAATTGTTGATAGCTGATTTGCTTTTTACTGATATCCGTTAATTGCATTTCCCAGTGTGCTGTCATATCCGGCAATGTCGCCATTTCCGGCAATGCATGAATAAGAATTCTTCCAGCTTCTGTACTGTGAATATGCCGCCCTTTTTTGACTAAAAAACCTCGCTTAAACAGTAGTTCAATAATACCTGCTCGAGTGGCTTCGGTTCCCAATCCATCCGTTTCTCGCAAAATCTTTTTTAGCTGTTTATCTTGTACAAAACGAGCAATTCCCGTCATTGCGGAAAGTAACGTGGCATCCGTAAAATAACGTGGAGGCTGTGTTTTTTTACTGAGTATTTCTCCCCCCTCACAATGCAGTTGTTGCCCTTTTTTAACAACAGGTAATAGTGGCTCTAATATCTCATCATTATCCTCTTTCCCGAGCAATGCTTTCCAACCTGCCACAATCAAATTTCGTGCTTGAGCAGTGAATTTTCCCCCGGCAATCTCAAGTTGAATAAACCCTTTTCGATATTCTGCATCAGGACAAAATTGCAATAAATACTGGCGTGCAATCAGTTGATAAATCCGTTTTTCATTTTCGGTTAGATTTACATTGCCTTGTTTTGCTGTTGGAATAATCGCATGGTGTGCCTCAACTTTTTTATCGTTCCAACAACGATTTCGCAAATTAGGATCGACTACCGCCGGCTTTTCTTTATACTCGGCTAAATGATGGGAAATGGCCGCCATCACTTTATATCGTTCAGCATAATGTTCTTCAGGCAAGTAACGATTATCCGAACGGGGATAAGTGATCAGTTTATGTGTTTCATATAGTTTTTGGCAAATATCTAATACTACTTGTGCTGATAACCCAAAACGCTTTGCGGCATCAATCTGAAGCACTGAAAGCGAATAAGGCAAGGGGGCCGTTTCGGATTCCATTTTATCTTGATAATCTTTGACTTCAGCAGGTTGATTCGTAATGCGCTTAATCACATTTTCTGCCAATGGACGACTTAATACACGTCCATCTTCATCTTGATAATCTTCACATGCTTTACTTGGTTGCCATTGTGCGATAAAACGCTCATTAGTTTCAGGCACGAGAATATGAGCTTCAACCTCAAAATAATCTTTGGGGATAAAATTCTCAATTTCTAAATCTCGACGAACGATCAGCCCTAAAACGGGCGTTTGAACCCGTCCTACAGATAACACGCCTTTATACCCAGCTTGTCTTCCTTGCAATGTATAGGCTCTCGTCATATTGATACCATAAAGCCAATCTGCCCTTGCTCGAGCTAAGGCAGAGGTAGCAAGCGGTACAAAATCACGATTATTTTGCAATTTTTCCAACGCTTTTTTAACAGCATTAGGATTAAGATCGCTAATTAGACAACGTTGGATCTGTTCTCGCTTTTCGGGTGGGACTTGTAAATAGCTAAACACCTCATCAACTAAAAGCTGCCCTTCTCTATCCGGGTCGCCTGCATTTACCAGAACATCCGCTTTTTTTACCAGTTTTTCAACCGCTTGTAATTGCTTAAACGTTTCTTTTTTAGGCACAAGCTTCCATTGTTGCGGAACAATCGGCAAATGTTCCATTCGCCACATTTTAAATCGCTCATCATAAACATCCGGTTCGGCTTGTTCTAATAAATGACCGATACACCATGTTACGACATCATGTTCGCCACATTGAATATAGCCATCGCCACGAGTATGAGGTTTGGGTAACACATCCGCAATGGCTCTCGCCAAGCTCGGTTTTTCAGCAAGAAATAAACGCATAACAAATAAAAAAGAAAGCGGAGAAAGTCCATTCTCCGCCAAAGTTAATCATGATTAGTTTGTCAGACCTTGAGAAGATAAAATCATCTGGCATTGGTAAGGAACGGCTGGCAGAACCTTCGATTTTGAGGCAGTAGATGTCCCTGTTGCGGGCTCAAACCATGAATAAAGTTCATCGCCACAACCGTCTCCAGCTGGTAACGCTGCTTGATTCTCACAATTTTGAGCATCTGCAGGGCAGGTTAAACGAACGTGAATATGGGAATCATGTCCATACCACGGGCGGATCTTCTGTAACCAAGTACGATCTGAACCAGCTGTATTACAAAGTTTTACTTTGATTGCTGGGTTTACAAAAATACGATTTACTCTTGGATCGCTCGCTGCTAATTTAATCAAGGTTGTTTGATTTGGCGTCCAAACGCTTTCATCGACTACTTGAGCTTCTCTATTGACCATCAATGTCGCCAAACCGGCTGGATTTTTTGCTGTTTCATCGTCCATCGGTCCGAAACGTAACCAGATATCCGCATCTAAACCAGTTTGATGGCTCGCATGCCCAGAAGAAAAACGACCACCGGCAGGCATTCCCATATCGCCAATGAGCATTGGTGGAAGACCGGCATTTTTCGCTTTTTGTCCTAATTGTGTTAAATAGTCTAATAATTGGGGGTGTCCATAATAACGATTTCTGGCAGAACGAATCACTTGATAACCTTCCCCTTTCAATGCTAAAGGTTTAGCACCAATAATACAGCCGTTACTATAACCACCGATAGATTGAGGAGCACCACTAATTGGCTGACGGATTTGTTCCCATAATGTCGCTTCTGCCGATAAACTAAAACAAGCTAAGCCTGAAACGAAAAGAGTTTTTAATAATTTCATAATAAATTTCCAAGTAAAAAATAAAGGCAATGGGTTATGCCTATTTTGACAAAAAATTTATCAAAACGCTACCCATTGCCTTTATGATTACAAAGCTGATAAAGCTAATTTATTTCAACCATTTGTTGCTTAACGTTCCTGCTACCATTGCGCCATTCACGTTGAGAGCCGTTCTTCCCATATCAATCAATGGTTCGATAGAAATCAATAATCCAACTAACTCAATCGGTAAATTAAGGGTGGATAATACGACAATTGCGGCAAAAGTCGCACCGCCACCAACGCCTGCGATACCGAATGAAGAAATTGCGACCACTAAAATGAGCGTGAGAATATAACTGAAACTAAAAGGATCAATACCAACAGTCGGCGCAACCATCACGGCTAACATCGCCGGATAAATACCCGCACAGCCATTTTGCCCTATCGTTGCACCAAAAGTGGCAGAAAAATTCGCAATAACATTGTCATTCCCTAATTTATTGGTTTGAGTTTCAATATTAAGCGGTAGCGTTGCTGCACTTGAACGTGATGTAAACGCAAAACTGAGCGTTGGTAGCACTTTTTTATAGTAATCAAGCGGGTTAATTTTTGCGACAAACAGCAAAATACCGTGAACCACAAACATTAAACCAATCGCTAAGTAAGATGCCACAATAAAGTTGCCTAAATTGATAATATCCGCCCATTTTGATGTCGCCGCCATTTTGATCATAAGCGCAAAAACGCCATAAGGTGTTAAGCGGATCACAAAGCGAACCAAACGCATAATAAGCTTATTAAGGGTATCAACGCCTTGAGCAATACGTTCGCCTAAATTCTTATCTTCTTTGCCTAAACTTAATGCGGCAAACCCTAGAAAACCAGAGAAAATGACAGTGCTGATAATAGAAGTTGGATTTGCGCCGGTTAATTCTAAAAATGGATTTTTAGGAATAAAAGATAATAACATCGCCGGCACAGATAAATTGCTAACCTGATCGACTCGTCCGGCAACTTTCGCTTGTGCCGCTAGCTCTCTTTCACCAACAACTAAACCTTGTGCGGTTAAATCGAACAAGTAGCTCATCGCTATCCCGATTGCTGCGGCAATTGCAGTGGTAACTAATAATACAGATAAAACGCTGAAGCTGATTTTCCCTAATGAGTTCGCTTCTTTCAGGCGTGTCATTGCCGACAAAATGGACACAAAGACTAACGGCATAACAATCATTTGTAGCAATCGGACATAACCGTTACCCACAAGGTTTATCCAATCTAATGTTGGATCGATAACCGCTTTATCATAGAGCGTCTGTAATAAAATCCCAAATCCTAAGCCCAATAACAGCCCAATAAAAACGGTCTGCCCCAGTTTCTGGGTTCTTTTATAGAGTACAGATAACAAAAATAGAAATGCAACAAATATGCCTAAATTAACAATGAGCATAAAAACCTCCAATGCTTTTTGTTCATCATAGAATAGATCCTCATTCGAGTGTTAGTCGAATAAGATTGGGTTTATAACCTTTTGTTATAATATTTCCCAACTTAGGTTAGAAATCAAGCGACATTGATCACATTTAAAATAAAAAATATCGTGTAATGGTGTTGCGAGTTTCCAGTTTCCACCACAGCTTGGGCAGGTTCTATTCTGTTCTTTCGCTTCATCTGTCCCTAAACGATATAAGTAATAAAATACGGGAATAGATGTTTTTTGCGCTATCTCCTTAGCCAAAGTTCGCCCCCTCATACTTAGCTCGCTATCAACCTCGCTAATTTGTGATACAGCTTGTTGCTCTAACACTAAGCCATTCATTTGTAGCTGATCGCAGGCCTGCCAATCTTCTTGCCATTTTATGAGCTGTTCACTGAGATCATACTCTGTGTGCAATAAACGATAGCTCGGGACAGGTTTAAAATCGCCTGCTGCTCGAAGCGGCGAACAGCTATCTAAATGCGTGGTATAAAGGATTAAAAATAGATGTTTCTCCTCTTGGCTACTTTCATCGGCTTGATAATCTTGCCCGATAATTTCGAATCCGGTAAAAATAACACCAAATTCAACCGCTTGCTGTAAGGCTTCATTGACCATTTCGCTATTCCATTTAGGTAACAAACTCTCTTGTTCCGGAAGTGAAAGACGAACTTGAAAATGATCTTGATGGTAAGTTACGCCAAACTCTCTGCCGATAATCTGCCCGTTATATCGCCATTGATTAACCACTTGTCCAATCAATGTAACGGGATCTTCTTCGAAATTCTCAAAATTAAAATAGGCAATTGCTTGATACATTACTGTTCCTGTTGTTTTTCTTTTTGAACCACAGAAGTCGGTTCTTGATGAATGATCACTTCCGACATTGGGAATAATGCCAAAATTTTATGTTCTAAATTATCGGCAATATCGTGGGCTTCGAGTAGCGTTAAATGATCGTCTAACTCTAAATGAAGCTGAATAAAACGCACTGCCCCCGCTCGGCGGGTAAGCACATCGTGAATCCCGAGGATACAAGGATTTTCACGTGCAATTTGCATAATTTGCGCAATTTCTTCTTGAGGCAATGCTTGATCTAATAAAGTATGCACCGCTTCCCACAACATTTTTAACGCACTATATGCAATATACAGCGCAATGCCTATGGCAAAAATGGCATCGGCATAGATAAACCCAAACCAGTTTAAGATCATTGCCACTAAAATTGCGCCGTTCATCAGAAAATCGGTTTGATAATGAAGGGAATCCGCTTCAATTGCCGGACTTTGTGTGATTGCAACCACTTTTTTCTGATACCAAATCAATACAGCTGTTAAAGCAATCGAAATCAAACTAACCATAATCCCTAATTCAGAATCAGCAATCAATTCAGGATTAGTCAATTTATAAAAACCTTGTAAGAGCAGAAAAGCCGCAGAACCACTAATAAACGCACTTTGTGCTACCGCAGCTAGCGATTCTGCTTTACCGTGCCCAAAAGCATGACGTTCATCTGCCGGTTGTAAGGCAAATCGTAAAACGAAAACATTAACAATAGATGCAAATAAATCAACCACCGAATCGGTCATTGCGGCGAGAATTGAGATTGATCCTGTTTGCCACCACGCAAAGGCTTTAATTAAAATTAAGGAACAAGCAACGACAATGGCTAAATTTGCTGCTCGTTTAACCAGTTTTTTATATTGTTCTTCCATTTGTTTATATACTTTATATTCGTTCTGAAAATAAAAAAGTGGGCTTTACACCCACTTTAACTGATTTTTTTGATTAGAAATCAAGTAATTCTTTTTCTTTTGCTGCAAGCACTTCATCTACTTTTTTGATGTAGCTATCAGTAATTTTCTGAATTTCATCTTGTGCTTTACGTTCTTCGTCTTCACTAATTTCTTTGTCTTTTAACAATGCTTTAATTTGATCATTCGCATCACGGCGTACATTACGGATTGCAATTTTACCTTGTTCGCCTTCGCCTTTTACGATCTTGATTAAATCACGACGACGTTCTTCTGTTAATGGTGGAAGTGGAACACGAATTGTTGCACCAGCAGAAGATGGGTTTAAGCCTAAATCTGACGTTAAAATCGCTTTTTCTACGGCTGAGATTAAAGAACGGTCAAAAACGTTTACCGCTAATGTACGTGCATCTTCTGCAACCACGTTTGCGACTTGGCGTAATGGTGTTGCAGAACCGTAGTATTCAACTTGAATACCGTCTAATAAACTTGGTTGTGCACGCCCTGTACGAATTTTAGAAATATGGCTTTTTAAAGCATCTAAGCTTTTTTCCATACGATCTTGCGTATCTTTTTTGATTTCATTGATCATTGATTTCTTTTCCTTTTCATCAATTAAAATTTGTTAAACATTAAGCAATAATTGTGCCTTCGGTTGTGCCTGTTACAACTTCACGTAACGCACCCGGTTTACCCATATTAAATACACGAATTGGCATTGCGTGGTCACGTGCTAAAGTAAAGGCTGCTAAATCCATAACTTGCAATTCTTTATCAATGACTTCGGCATAAGTTAATTGATTGTATAATTTCGCATCAGCAAATTTAGCTGGATCTTTGTCATACACGCCATCTACTTTTGTTGCTTTTAAGACAACATCGGCTTCAATTTCGATACCACGTAAGCAAGCCGCTGAATCGGTCGTAAAGAATGGACTACCTGTTCCTGCTGAGAAAATCACAACGCGTTTTTCACGTAACATTTTGATCGCTTCAGACCAGTTATAAGTATCGCAAATCCCGTTTAATTGGAATGCAGACATAAGTTTCGCATTCACCTCTGCACGGTGTAACGCATCACGCATTGCTAAGCCATTCATTACAGTAGCAAGCATCCCCATATGGTCGCCAACAACACGATTCATTCCTGCTTTAGCTAATTTTGCCCCACGGAATAAGTTACCGCCACCGATAACGACTCCCACTTCAACACCCATTTCGATTAACTCTTTAATTTCAAGAGCCATACGATCTAAGATTGAAGGATCGATACCAAAGCCTTCTTCGCCTTGTAAAGCTTCGCCACTTAATTTTAATAAAATGCGTTTATAAATAGGGTTGCTCATTTTAATTGCCTCTGTTTGTATGGACTAAACACAAAATTACGTTATTATAGAACAATCTGTCTAAACTAGAAATAGAGAAATTTTAATCTATGCAAAATAAGAAACTTTTTGGGATATTTTTCGCACTGGGCTTAGCCATTTTTGCAAGTTTTTTTATGCTCAAAGGCTCTGGTTTTTTTGAGCATCCTAGCGTCCCCGAAGTTATTTTAGGAGCCATTTTAATCATAACGTTAGCAAGTTCTAAGTGGACTTATTACTTGCTATTATTACCAATTACATTGGGGTATATGTTTTATACCCCGATCGGTCTTGCTTTTGGTCGTCCTACTTACCAATATATCGCTTCTGTATTTGCGACCGATATGATGGAAAGTAAAGAATTTCTCCAACAGCTTGATCCTCTCAATATCGTGATTGCGATTGCGATGCTATTAGCGGTCATTTTTTATCGAAAAATTACCAATATATTGGATATTAAACCTTTGAGAAATAAAAGCTTTGTACTCTTTGCGATTCTCTTTGGTTTGTATTACCTCGCTCCACTTAAGTTCTTTCATGTTTTTTATGATGAAAGTATGAAAGTGAAGAAAGAGCTGGATGTTTTAAATCATCTTTCCATTGAGTCAAAATGGGGATCTTCTACACTTTCTGCTAATGCAAAATACGATGATTATGTCTTAATTATTGGCGAAAGTGCGAGAAAAGATTATCACCACGCTTATGGCTATCCGGCAGAGAATACGCCATTTATGAGCCATGCTAAAGGCACGCTGATTGACGGATTTACATCTGGTGGCACAAATACAATCGCCTCATTAAAACTCATGCTAACCAAGCCAAATACGCAAACATGGGAAGGCAACTATGAGCTTTCGATGATCGACCTCATTAAATCAGCTGGTATTAAAACGTACTGGATTTCAAATCAAGGGTATTTAGGGCAATTTGATACACCGATTTCATCTCTAGCCAATAAGAGCGACGTCAAAATCTTCACAAAGGCTGGCGATTCGCTCAACCAAAATATCAGCGATTTTGAATTGTTACCCAAGTTCGTTCAGACCATTGAACAACCTGCAACACAAAAACGCTTTATTGTCTTACATTTATATGGTTCTCATCCTATTACTTGCGACCGTTTAACGGATTACCCAAAAATGTTTGATGATGAAAAACTGCCGAAGAAATTTTTTAACGTAAACTGTTATGTTTCTTCCATCAAAAAAACTGATGAGGTCATTCAACGTGTTTATGAAGCCTTAGAGAAAAATAAAGCCTCGACTGGGCGTTCTTTTTCGATGATTTATTTTTCTGATCACGGTTTATCCCATGATATTTCGGAAGATAACATCACTATTCACAACAGTAGCGGCAAGAGTAAATTACATTACGATATCCCTCTGTTTAAAATTTCAAGCGACGATACACAAAGAAATGAATACCATGTTTTTAAATCGGGGCTCAACTTTACGGATGGCATTGGAAAATGGATCGGGATTGAAAACCCATTATTAAATAAAGACGTTGATTTATTTAGTAATCAACCGGATAAAGATGATTATGGATTGAAAAAAATCATTGAAGAAATCAAGGCACCACTCGATCCAGCAATCATTATTCCTCAATAATTTGCAAATTTAGACAAAAAATAACCCGCTTGTTTGCGGGTTATTTTATCTTTAAACCATTTAGCCTATCGGCATTGTGCTTTAAATCGTAATAGATGGTCAAGCAACACGATTGCCATCATCGCTTCTGCAATCGGCACGGCACGAATACCCACACAAGGATCGTGGCGTCCTTTCGTGACTAACTCCACCGCTTCATTATTGAGATTGACACTTTTTCCCGGCACCATAATGCTTGATGTTGGTTTTAATGCAATGTTAGCAATAATCGGCTGTCCGGAGCTAATACCTCCTAAAATACCACCGGCGTGATTAGATAAAAAACCTTCCGGCGTCATTTCATCTCGATGCTGACTACCTTTTTGTTCAACAACTGCAAAACCATCACCAATTTCGACCGCTTTCACGGCATTGATAGACATTAAAGCGTGCGCTAAATCTGCATCTAAGCGGTCAAAAACCGGTTCACCTAATCCAACAGGGACATTTTCTGCCACCACGGTTAATTTTGCGCCAATGGAGTCCCCTTCTTTTTTCAGATCACGAATGAGCGCATCAAAAGCCTCAACTGCAACTGGATCCGGGCAGAAAAACGGATTGCTATTCACTTGTTGCCAATCAATTTTATCTACTTCAGCTACGGTTTTCGGATCGATTTTAACCGAACCGATTTGAGAAAGATAACCTCGAACCTCAATACCAAACTGCTCACGCAAATACTTTTTCGCAATCGCTCCCGCCGCTACACGCATTGCCGTTTCACGTGCAGAAGAACGACCACCGCCTCGATAATCACGAATGCCGTATTTTTGTTGGTAGGTATAATCAGCGTGTCCCGGTCTAAACTTATCGCAAATATCGCCGTAATCTTTAGAACGTTGATCGCCATTTTTAATGATTAACCCAATACTGGTTCCGGTTGTTTTTCCTTCAAAAACACCTGAAAGAATTTGTACTTCGTCATCTTCACGGCGAGGCGTGGTATAGCGAGATGTTCCCGGTTTACGACGATCTAAATCCGGTTGAATATCTGCCTCACTTAATGTCATATTCGGCGGAACGCCATCCACAATACACCCTAATGCAATGCCGTGCGATTCGCCAAATGTTGTTACTTTAAAAAGTTGTCCAATGCTGTTGCCTGCCATATTTTTTCCTTTTTGTTATTTTGCAAAATTTTCGACCATTTTAACCGCTTGTTGAGGTTCATTCTCTGATGAGTGTAAATGAACATCTAATTGATTCAAGGCAAATTGAATACCATTTTCACGGAAAAGTTGATTAATACGAGATTGTAAGAAATTCATCGTTTCGGTACGATCACCTAACTCCCCGACAAACACTAATAACTCGTGTTCTAAAGCGTTATCGCCAAAACGGAGCAAGTTAATTTCCATTTTCGGCTCCGCTAATACTTTCGGTGCTTCCGAAACAGCTTGTAATAATAACACTTTCATTCGTTCTAAGTCGGTATCGTAACTAACTTTAAACAAAATCTGCAAGCGTGTAATCGTATTATTTAGTGTCCAGTTAATAAAGCGATCTGTCACAAATGCTTGGTTTGGTAACACGACCTCCATATTATCTGAATTCAGTAATGTGGTAGAACGTAAGCGGATTTTCGTAATAATACCGGTGTATTGCCCTACGGTCACTTTATCGCCAACTCGGATCGGTCTTTCAAAGAGTAGAATAGAACCCGAAACAAAACTACCAAAAATCTCACGAACCCCGAAACCTAAACCGACGGAAAGCGCCGTGAAGATCCATTGAATTTTTGTCCACGAAATCCCTAAAGCTGAGAATGCCGAAACACTACCAATGGTAATAATAATATACGTTAATACGGTAATGATCGTCTGTGGCGTACCTTTTGAAAGCCGCATACGAGAAAAGAAGGTGACTTCTAAAATCCCCGCAATGTTTTTCACTAACACATAGGTAACCATCACATAGAGTAATGCTCTCATTAAGTTGAGTAATGTGACAGAATCTACTTGAGTACCATCATTGCTTTCCCACAGTATCACACCATCTAGATAGTAGGCGACACTCAACAGATCGGACCAAACCACATAAAGTAGAGCAAATAAGACAACCCAACCAATCAGATCCGTTACGCGGAAAATTTGCTGATTGACGACCGATAACTTAATTGTTTCTTCTTCTTTGGCATCCTCTTTGCTGTTTGATTGAGCATCTGTGGCTTGTTGTTCACGAATTTTTTGGCGTTTTTCCTGTAAACGGCGATACGCTAATCGGCGTGCCGAAATGCTAACAAAACGATAAGCAAAATAGCGCCCAAATACCCAAAAGAGAATGACAAAGTAGCTATTAAGCAAATGCGTAATTAAATAGACCGCCGTATAGTAATACCCTAATAGGATCAACACGATAAGCGAGATTGGCGCAACAATTAAGATCAATCGTAAGAGCTTAAATAAACTAATGTTACGCTTAGAACCATCTTCCGTTTTCGCATTTTGATACTCTTTGATCCCCCTGTTTAGCAACGGTCTTACCACAAATAGACACAATGCTAACGCAATAATAGACATGACCTGCCCTATGGCATCATGGGTATAACCAATCGTATCAACCTGTGATGGAATAGATGACACCAATAATAATCCAACAATCCAAATAGATTGTTTAATAATACGTTGGAAGATGCGATTACTTTCTTGTGGCATGCCAAAATGGCGATAAGCCAATCCATTTGGACGCAATAATGAAAGTACTGTCGCAAAGAACCACCAATAAAGCGTTAGACGTAATCCCCATCGCCATGCAGAAATAGGATCGTGGAGAAATAAAAATGCCACTAAGGAATAGGCCGCCAAGAACATTAACGTACTTGGTAGTGCCAATAAAATCGTCCAGAACATCGCTTCTGGTGTGTACCAATGGCTATCATTTTTTAGCGTATTGACTCTACTTGCAATGAATGCCAAGCGGTCTTTTATTGCTTGTTTTTTCCAATTTAGTAAGAAAGAGACAAACAAAAAAGCTATCGTAAATACCAGCATTTGAAGCAAGTTTTGATGCACGTTATCAAAACTCACATACTTTGCTAGTTCTGCAATTTCAGCAAATGCAAGAGAAGGAAATGTTTTAATCCAATTTAAATCAAATGGATTATTGCTATTTACCCAGAAGCTTTGCTGTTGAAGTTTCCGTTGCAATGCATCACTAATTGCCATGGACTGTTTCTGATTATTCTCAATGTTAATCGAAATATTCAGTTGGCTATTTAATGATTTAATAATCTCATCTAAAAGTTGCTGACGCTCTTTTAGGATCTTATTGAGTGCTTGATTCTCTTCTTCCGTTAAGGACTCTTCAAGGTGCTCTGTAATGCTCTTAATATAGTCATCAATGTTATAAAGCTCATCCCGTTGCTGTGAGTACTCAAAAATATGTACCCTAACATTAGAAATTGAATTCGCCAGATTTTTGTTAAAACTCTCTGTGGGTAGCGCTTGTTTTTGCTTATTGATTACTTTAGACAGAACCAACGTGCCCTGAAGCGCACTGATCTGTTCATCAATGTTGCGTTGTGTTTGTGTTAAGCCTTCCAACACATTTTTCATTCGCAAATCATCACGAGATAGTGCATTTAGCTTTTGAGTCTGCTGAACTAAAAATTGGCTAAGTGATTGATTATCTTCCAATTCTTCTTTGATAAGATAGTTTTCAATGCTACTTGCTATCGTTTGATTAGCCACTTCTTGTGCTTTTTGTTGGGAATCCTCTAAACGTTTTGTATTTAAGGTTTCTTGTAGAATAGAAAGCTGTTTCTGAATCAGTTGTTGTTTTGCAATCGCTTCATTGCGTTTTGCCTCATCTAGCGAAATCAATTTTTCTGCATTATTGCTTAATAATGCGTTAAAACGGTTGTTTTCTTCAAGAAATGCTAACTCAGCATTCCATTTATCCACCAAAGATTGATTAGATTGAGTTGTATTTTTGACTCGATTGATTTCTTGCATGCGAGCCAAATTCTCATCTAATAATTTTTGATTATTTTTTAATAAATTACGACTATTTGCTAAACGAGTATCTAAATCAACAAAATTTACTTGTGCCGATTGTAATGCTGCTTCAAGCTCATTTTGTTTTTGCGTTAGTGCATCCAAGGAAAGTGTTGCATAAGTCTTCTCCGAAAGACTATCACTTTCTTCTTTGTAAGCTTTTGTTCTATTTTGGAGGGCAATAACCTCTTGTGGCAACGTTGAAATTTGTTTTTCCAATGCTGCCATATCTTGCTTTTGCTTTTTAGTTTGCTCGACAAAACGCAATGTCGCTTCTAAATTTTGGGCTTGCGAATCCGTTGAGGTTGCGTCTAACGTCCCAGTCTTTAATGCACTAATTTGATTACGAATACTCGTTTCCGCTACCTGATTTTGGCTTTGACTTGCCCTAACAGGAAGCGAAAACGCTATACATAATAAAATAATAAAAAACCGTCTATAAAATTGCATAAATGAATAAATCCACTTTAACGTTTAATATCAAGTTGTTCACTTGACCATTTTACTTCTTCATTTGTTGATTGGTTTTTAATAAAAATATCTAACTGGTTAAAGGCAATATCAATGTTATTTTCTGCAAATAATTGATTGATTCTGCGATTTAACGTATCAATCGTTCTTGTACGATCACTTAATTGTCCAACATAAACACGTAGCTCATGATCTAACGTACTTGCGCCAAAACTGAGGAAGTACGCTGCTGGAGCAGGATCTCTGAGTACCGCGTCATTTTCCTCGGCTGCTTGTAGTAATAATTTTTTCACCAGGTCTAAATCTGAACCGTACGCTACACCAATGCTGATAACCAAACGTGTCATTGAGTTAGTTAAAGCCCAGTTTACAACACGTTCTGTAATGAACGCTTTATTTGGCACAATAACTTCTTTCTTGTCATTATCAATCAATGTTGTTGCTCGAATACGAATTTTAGAAACCGTCCCATTAAAGTTACCAATCGTTACCATGTCACCAACACGTACCGGACGTTCAAATAAAATGATAATCCCCGAAACAAAGTTTCCGAAAATTTCTTGCATACCGAAACCTAAACCAACCGATAATGCCGTAAATAGCCATTGTAACTTAGACCAAGACATCCCTAACATAGAAAATGCTAAGGAAGCGCCTAATACAACTAACAGATAGGTCAATAATGTCGTAATGGTATAAGGTGTTCCTTGAGAAAGTTTTAGGTTCGAAAACACAAATGTTTCAAGAAGACCACTTAAATTCCGAATAAGCACATAGGTAACCACCACAATAATGACCGCCACCAATAAATTGAGTAATGTGATCGATTCCATGACCACACCGCTTTCGGTTGTTGTACTTTGTTGCCAAAGCGTGACACCTTTTAGGTAATAAGCCACCGTAATTAAGTCTGACCAAACCCAATACAATAATGCAAATAATCCAACCCAAAGTACAAAATCTGTGATTTTCAACATTTGATTTTTTACTTCGCTGACTGCAATCGCATCCTGTTTAATCTCAAGCGGAATATCGTCTTCCGTTGTATTATTTACTGTCTCATTTGCTCGTTTTGCCACTAATTGTTCACGTTTTTCTTGTAAACGGCGATAAGCTAAACGGCGGGCGGAGACCGTAAAAATTCGATAAAACACATTACGGACAATAATCCATGTCGTTACGGCAAAATAAGTTGAAATTAAATGCTCAATAATGACTAAAGAAGTATAGTAATACCCCATGACAATCAGTCCGATCAAAGCGATAGGGGCTAATAAAAGCACTATGCGTACCAGCGTTAATAAGACATGACGAGGGCTTTTATCTTGTTCTACGGTATTTTGATAAGTCGAAATCGCTTTTCTAAAGCCCGGTGCAATAATAAATACGGTAACAACTAAAACTATAATTGTCATCGTTTGACCGATCACATCATATGCCACACCCATTTCTGAATTCGCAAAGATTGAAGTATTTAATAATAAACCGACGACCCAAACCGAACGTTTTAAAATGTGTAAGAACAACATATTGCTCTTTTGAGGCATATCAAAATGGCGATAGCCAATCCCATTTGGACGTAACATTGCCATCATGAAAGCGAAATAGAGCCAATAACCCGCCATTTTCAAGCCCCAAGGCCAGATCGTTAATGGATCTTGGAAACAGATATAGGTTACCAAGATAAACACCATTAAGAACATAAAAGTGCTAGGTAAACATAAAATGATCGTCAAGAAAATAGCGTAAGGCGTATTCCATTGGCTATCTGTTGTTATCGTTTTCATACTGTTACTAATTTGATTTAGACGCTGTTTTATCGACTCTTTTTGTCGAAGAATCGTTATCGTCATCAATGTTAATAACGCAATGAGTAACCCTGCCGGCAAGGCATTATCTCGCCAATTCGAGAAATCAAACTGCTTTGCAATATCTTCTAATTGTAATCCGGCAGAAAGAGGGAATTTAGTAAACCAAGCTAAATCAATCGGACTATTACTTTTAACCCAAAAGCTTTGTTGTTGTAATTTCTGTTGTAATTCATCACTGATGGTCTGAACTTGTTTTTGACTGAGCTCAATGTTAATTGCTAAATTCAATTGATTATTTAAAGACTTAATCAATTCAGACAATGTTTGTGCTCGTGCTTGTAACACCTCTGTAAGCTGATTTTTTTCTTTCTCCGTAAATTGCGTTTTATTGCTACTTTCTAATTTTGCAATATACGCAGCAGGGTTAGAAACCGTATCCTTGAATTCACTCATATCAAAGACATTTACTCGTAGCTCACTGATTCGGTCGGCTAAGCCTTTAATCATTTGATCTTGAGGCAAAAGCTGTTTTTGTTTATTGATGATACGAGATAGCACCAACGTACCTTGTAATGAGCTAATTTGCTCATCAATGTTACGCTGGGTTTGTTGCAAATTATCTAACATACTTTTAATACGTAAGTTATCATTTGATAATTCACTCATCTTCGTTGTTTGATTCAGAAGCTCCTGACTCAATTTCGCATTCCAATCCAATTCTTTTACAATCAATGGATTTTGATCCGAGCTTAAGTTCTGCTCTAAAGATTCTGTCGCTTGAGCTACCTTTTCTTTAGAGTCTTCAACTAATTTCTGATTAATTGCTTGTTGTAAAGCACTTAATTCCGCCTGAAGATTTTGTTGCTCTTGTTTTTTCTCATCTAATTGCGTGTTATAAAGTGTTGAAAGTTCTTCGCTCCCTTTCAACAAATTTTGATTATAGGTATTCTGAATATCCAGTAATGCTAACTCTGTCGTGAGTTTATTTTTGTGAGCATCCGTAATATTCGCATTCGCTAATTCACTACTAATTGCTTGTTTACGTGCGGCATTCGCCGTTAATACAGCTTGAGCTTTATCCGGCACAGCATTTTGCGCAACTAATTTGGCATTAATAACCGATAAATCTGCTTGAACCTGATCTAATTCAGATTGAATAGCACTAGAGGACTGTTGTAACTTCGCTAAAGCGTCTTTCCCTAAACTTTCTGCTGAAGGTATCTGTTCATTTTTTAACTTATCAAGATTGGTTTGACTTGTAGATAAGGCTTTCTTGGCATTATTAATCTCATCATTTAAGGCATTATTATCCTCATTTTGTTGTGTAATTTGAGACAATAATGATTGCGTATCTTCCAGATCTTTAATTAATGCTTTTGTCGTATCATTTTGTTCTAATTTATTCGCTTCTTTCAGCTGAAGTTGAATTGTCTTTTCCGTTGGTAATTCTGCAGCCGACACATAGCTTTGGCATAAACATAAACTGATTAGAAAATAACGTAATACTGTTTTGATCATACAAATTCCTAAACTTGTTGTTGAACAAGTGATGATTTTAATTGTTTCCGAGAAATTTTAATGCCGCCTTGCTGAGCATTTTCAGTATTTAAGGCAAAATAGCAAACGGGTTGTTTAAATTTTTCTAAATGTAATCTTGCAAAATTTTGCAATTTTTCGACCGCTTGCGTATTAAATGGTTCGATAAAATCGACAAATGCCACAGGGCGCTGCCCGAATTCTTCATCATCCCTTGGCACAACAAAAACTTGTTTTACCATACCTGATTGAAAAAGGACTTTTTCGACTTCTTCCGGTTGAATATTTTCGCCACCAGAGATAAACATATTATCCAACCTACCTTTCACAACTAATTGCCCTTGGCTATTCCACGCACCACGATCTTTAGTTTGCAACCACCCCTCTTCATTCACAAGCGGTCTGATTTGCCCATCCTTTTGCCAATATCCCAGCCCGAGCATTGTTCCCTTAACCCAAATTTCATTTTCAACAATTTTAACGGCTCGCCCCTTTAACGGCAGACCGACATTATCCAAAGCATTCTCTACCGCACAAATTGTGGACGCCATTTCCGTCATACCATAACCGGAAAAACAACAAATGCCCCGTTGTTGGGCTTGTTCAACTAATTCAGGTGGAATTGCACTACCACCCAGCAAACATTTTTGGTTTTGCCCAATTAAAGCCGTTGTTTGAGTTAAATAGCGTTGTAATTGTGTTGGTACTAATGAAGCATGGGTAACTAAAGAAAGCATCTCAAAAAAATCCGCTTTATCTTCATGAATAAATAAAGACGCGCCTTTGAATAACCACCGCCAAAGAATACCTTGTCCGGATACATGAAAAAGAGGTAAGCTCAATAACCAAGCATGCGCAGCCTCAAATTGCATTAACTCGCAAACACCCTCTGCATTCGCAAGATGGTTCTCCACGGAATGAACGATAGCTTTCGGCGTACCAGATGATCCTGATGTGAGAGTAAGGGTCGAAGGTTGCGACCAATCACATGGTAAAAGTGCACAAGCGGTCTGTTTTTCAGAAAACTCTGCAAAATGCTGATCGGTTATCAGAATATCAACACCATTATCTTCTAAGATATTTTGCTGTTGGGAAGAAGTTAATGCCGGATTTAACATTAAGATCTTTTTACCTTGCGCAATGGTCGCACAGTAGCAAAGCACGCCAATCAGCTTACAGCTACCACTATAAGCAATCACTTGGGCAGAATGAAAATCAGGTTGAGAGGACAAAAAAGCGGATACTTGTTTAATAAGATGATGAAACTTTTGCCAATTTAAAGTTTCAGGTAGCCAAGTTAAATATGGGCATTTCCCCTTTCGCCAGACAATAGCTGTATGATGTGGCTGCATTTTTGCCCAATGCTCACTCATGAAAGATGAAAAATTGCCCATTTAGCCTCAAATTAAGAAAAGAATGTTTTTACTTGATCAATAACAGATGATGGCAATCCCATCACTTGCATCACATGAGTAATGATCAAACCTTTGCGTTGTGTATTGTTATTCGTTACAACCCAAAATGGTGAATGAGGAATTTGTTTTGCTTTTACACTATTACCATGGCTTAATAATGCTGCTTCCTCTTTTGCAAAGTATGTTCGTTCATTCCCTGTTACGACTGTTGTCGCAGATGAGAAACCTTCCGGATGCGCTTTATATAATGCAGAAAGTAATGCTAAGAATCGAACAACATGCTTTGTTTCATTCACGAATGTTTCTGAAGTCAGCACCATTTCAACTTCATGTTTAGCCTTTTCAATCGGATCTTCTTTTTTATGCTTACCTTTTGGTTTCACTAATTCTTTTAATTCATCAATCGTATTTTGTTGAACTAAAACAAAAGGTTGAGGCGATGATGGCAAACGTAATAAACGGCGTAAAATATCAGATGCACTTTCGCCAATTGATTGTGTTCGACTTGCTATGTAATGATATAATTCCTCATCAACTTCAATGGTTTTCATCTTATCCTCTTAATTTTACTCGATTTTTACTGTTGAAAATAATTCTAGGCATTATAATACAAGTTAAAGATCTTTTTACAGATCAATTTGATCAACACATAAAAAATTATTCTTATGGCTTCAAACTTACTTTTAAATTATCAATTTCAACCGGCAACCGCAAAACCTCATGCCCAAACTATGGTCTTTTTACATGGGTTATTTGGCGATTTAAATAATTTAGGCATTATTGCTCGTGCATTTGCTGACCAATTTAACATTCTACGCGTTGATTTACGAAATCACGGTGCATCATTCCATCATGATGAAATGAACTATCGTTTAATGGCTGAAGACCTAAAATTACTGTTAGAATCGCTTAAACTCTCTCAAGTTATTGTGATCGGTCATTCTATGGGAGGGAAAACCGCCATGACACTTGCACATATTGCCCCCGATTTAGTCGCAAAATTAGTGGTCATTGATATTGCACCAACCCAAAACCCAACTCATCGCCATGACAATAATTTTGCAGGGCTTTTTGCTATCAAAGCAGCTAAACCGGCGACACGTCAAGAAGCGAAAAAAGTGCTTGAACAATATGTACAAAATGAAGGCGAACAGCAATTTATGCTAAAGGCTTTTGATCCTCAAAAGCCCGATTATTTCCGCTTTAATCTCACAGCGATTAAACAAAATTATGAAAATCTGATGGGATGGCAAGATGTCTTTTTTGATAAACCCACTTTATTTATTAAAGGCGGATTATCCGATTATATTCAATCAAAAGACAGCGCTGCCATTTTAGCGCAGTTCCCTAAAGCAACTTCATTTGTCGTGGCAAATGCTCAACATTGGGTACATGCGGAAAAGCCTGAAACTGTCGCACGAGCCATTCAAAAATTTTTAGACAAGGAATAAAAAATGAATAAAGATACAATTTTCTCTGCCCCTATTGAAAAATTGGGCGATTTTACCTTTGATGAATCTGTCGCAGAGGTCTTCCCCGATATGATTCAACGTTCAGTGCCTGGCTATTCAAACATTATTACTGCTATTGGTATGCTTGCACAACGTTTCGTGACCGAAAACTCAAACGTTTACGATCTTGGATGCTCACGTGGCGCAGGTATTCTCTCCATTCGCCGTAACATCAATAGCCCCAATACCCGCATTATTGGCATAGATAACTCTCAACCGATGGTTGAACGTTGTAGAACCCATATCAATGCTTATCACTCTGATGTTCCTGTTGAAATTCTTTGTGATGATATTCGCCATATTGAGATCAAAAATGCCTCTATGGTGGTATTAAATTTCACACTACAATTTTTACCTCGTGCAGATCGCCTTGCATTATTGCAAAAAATCTACCAAGGATTAAACCCTCATGGCATTCTTGTCCTTTCTGAAAAATTCACATTTGAAAATGAGACCATGAACGAATTACTTATCGATCTGCATCATACTTTCAAACGTGCGAATGGATATAGCGAATTAGAAGTCAGTCAGAAACGAACTGCATTAGAAAATGTGATGCTAACAGACAGTATTGAAACGCATAAAGAACGTTTAAAAGAGGCTGGATTCCAACAAGTTGAATTATGGTTCCAATGTTTTAATTTTGGCTCCATGATTGCGATTAAATAACAAAAAAAGCAGGTATTTCTACCTGCTTTTTTCCTAGTTACCTAGTACAAAATTAGATTTTCTGCATTGCAGCAACTTCTGCAGCGAAGTCAGCTTCAACTTTCTCAATACCTTCACCCACTTCTAAACGAATGAAGCCAGAAACTGAAGTATTTACTGATTTTAAGTACGCGCCAACAGTTTGTGATGGATCCATAACGAATGCTTGGCCAGTTAATGATACTTCGCCAGTGAATTTCGCCATACGACCTTCAACCATTTTTTCTGCGATTTCTTTTGGTTTACCAGAGTTCATTGCGATTTCGATTTGGATTTCGCGCTCTTTAGCAACCACTTCAGCAGAAACGTCTTCTGGATTTACGAATTCAGGTTTAGATGCAGCTACGTGCATTGCAACTTTCTTAAGTTCTTCTTCAGAACCTTCACCTGCTACTAATACACCGATTTTCGCACCGTGTAAGTATTGTGCAATCACTTGACCTTCTAAGTATTGAACACGACGAATGTTCATGTTCTCACCGATTTTAGCAACTAATGCAACACGTTTTTCTTCAAATTGTGCTGCTAATGCTTCGATAGAGATATCTTTGTTTGCAGCTGCATAATCAACAACTTCGTTTGCTAATTCTAAGAAACCAGCATCTTTTGCTACGAAGTCAGTTTGGCAGTTCATTTCAACTAATACACCAAAACCATTTGCAACGCGAGCTAAGATAACGCCTTCTGCTGCGATGTTACCTGCTTTTTTAGCTGCTTTTGCTTGACCTGATTTACGCATGTTATCGATTGCTAATTCGATATCGCCGTTAGCTTCAACTAATGCTTTTTTACATTCCATCATACCTGCGCCGGTACGCTCACGAAGCTCTTTTACTAATGATGCTGTAATTTCAGCCATTTTAATATCCTCAGAAATGAAATTTAGATAAGAGAAAGCAGGGATTACTTTTCAGCCCCTGCTCTCGAATAGATTTAAGGGCTATGCCTTAGTTCAAGATAACGATTATTCTGCTGCTAATTCAGCTTCAACGTTAGCACCTTTACCTTCTTTGATTGCAGCTACTGCTGAATCTAAGTAAAGTTGGATTGCACGAGTTGCGTCATCGTTACCTGGGATGATGTAATTTACGCCATCTGGAGTTGAGTTAGTATCAACGATTGCAAATACAGGAATACCTAAGTTATTTGCTTCTTTGATTGCGATATGTTCGTGATCAGCACCGATTACAAAAATTGCATCCGGTAAACCGTTCATATCTTTGATACCGCCTAAGCTTAACTCTAATTTTTCTAACTCACGAGTACGCATTAACGCTTCTTTTTTAGTGATTTTGTCAAAAGTACCGTCTTGAGTTTGAGTTTCTAAATCTTTTAAACGTTTGATTGACTGACGAACTGTTTTCCAGTTTGTTAGCATACCACCTAACCAACGGTGGTTTACGTAGAATTGTTGGCAATCTACTGCTGCTGCTTTAACTGCATCTGACGCTGCACGTTTTGTACCAACGAATAATACTTTACCGTTGTTGCTTGAAATACGAGTTAATTCAGCTAACGCTTCGTTGAATAAAGGTAAAGTTTTTTCTAAGTTGATGATATGAACACCATTACGAGCACCGAAAATGAATGGTTTCATTTTTGGGTTCCAGTAACGAGTTTGGTGACCATAGTGAACGCCTGCGTTAAGCATATCGCGCATAGAAACTTGTGCCATAAGAATTTTCCTTTAAAGTTGTTTGTCCAGCCACTTATGAAAGACTGAACGGGGTTTAGCCTCCACCTATCCTAGAAAATTAACCGCATAAGCAGCACCCCAATTCCCAGTTTTATGATAGATGTGTGTTTTAGTGTTAAAAAATAAATACCTTGTTTTTATTGCCGAAAGCTGGAAATAAAAACGGCAAGATTATGCCAAAAATTTAAGCAAAAAGCCAATAAATTTTTTGCAAGCGGTTAAATAAATTCAACCGCTTGCAATCATTCTAACATTGGCATTCAATACATTTAAAATCCCCTAGGGTAATTTGCTTATTATGGAATTGTTGAAGCGTACAACGATGTCCTACACTGATAATAATACTTTCAGGCAAGAGGTGACGAATAGTACGGTATAAAATCGCCTCCGTTGGTTCATCAAGTGCCGATGTTGTTTCATCTAAGAAAATCAATTCCGGTTTGGTTAATACAATTCTGACGAAAGCCACACGTTGTAATTCCCCCGGTGATAAAGTCGCTTGCCAATCCGTATCGTAATCTAACGCATTAACATATTTTTCCAGACAACAAACTTCCATCGCTTGTTTTATTTGCTCATCACTTGCATTTAAGTGTGGGTAACAAATTGCCTCTCGTAGTGTTCCCTGTGGCATATAAGGTCTTTGAGGCAAAAATAGAGGCATTTCTGTACAAGCCTGTTCTGCCACGCCAAAGGTTTCAAACGGATAAATACCGGCAAGTGCTTTCAATAATGTCGTTTTTCCTGTTCCGGATGCCCCTTGAATTAACAAGGAATCCCCTGCATGCAATTCAATATTGATATTCTTTAATAAAATCTGACCGCTTGCATCTTTCACACCAAAATTATGGAGATAAAATCCTTTTGAGCAAGGGTAAGGCTGACGAGCCGGAATTTCATCTAACTTATCTAATGTCGTAAAAAAGCCATAAAGACGATTTAAACGAGCCTGATAAAGCGTAAACTCTTCGTAAAATAATCGGAAAAAAGATAATGCTCGCATTAAACGATTAAATGATTGTACCGTTTGATGCATATCCCCTAACGTTGCTTGTCCGGCAAAAAAACGGGGAGCTTGTAGCATTAACGGTAAAATCATTGTAATTTGTGTAACCCCAGTATTAAATCCATCTAGCCCCAACATTTTACGCACAATACGCCAACGGTTTTGAATAATTAAATCAAACTTATCTCGTAAATTCCCTTGCTCTTTTTCCTCCCCTGAATAAAAAGCAATACTTTCTGCATTATCTCTGACACGAATAAGTGAATAACGATAATCCCCTTGCAACCTCTCTTTATTGAAATTTAAATTGATAAGAGGACGACCAATCCATACTGATAATACTGTCGCAAGAATAATAAAAATATAGATGAAAAAGACAACACCTTTAGGAATATCAACACCAAAGAGACTTAAAATGCCGGATAATCCCCATAAAATGATCGTAAATTCAATGGTAGCAACGATTGAATTCAACACGCCTTTAACCATTTCAACCGTACCGGAAATAAATGCAGTCGCATCTTGCTCAATACGTTGATCAATATTATCCGGTAGTTCTTTTTGGTATTGTAATAAATAGTAGTTCTTATTTTCTAACCAGCGTTCTAACATTTCTGCATTGAGCTTTTCTAACCATCTGATTTCAAAAGTCTGCGTTAAGAAATATTTGATGATGGAATGAATAATTTTGACTACAACTAACATTGCATTTATCCCGGCAAAAAACCAGAATGCATCGACTGCTTTATCTTGTAGCGATTTATATAACCCATTGTAGAAAAAGGTATTTAATACACTGATCCTTACTTCTAGAAGAATCAGAAGTAAAAGTAGCCCAATTAACCCCAATGTTTTCACTTTATTACTTTTATGCCAACAGGGTTGAACAACTTTCCAAAATTTATAACCTAATTCGGTTCGTTTGAATAAAAATACAAAGCTTGCTAAGCCTAAAATAACCCAAAAAAACGAGCTAATTAGCCAATAAAAACTGTTGTTGAGTTCCGTTTGCCAATTCATTGAAAATCCTAAATATAAAAAACGGTTGGAATTGAGAATAATTCACAACTCCAACCGTGCGTATTTTAAAGACTTTACTTATATTGTCAATTCACTGAATTTACTGTTGCCAAAATATTGTTTTGCTACTATGCCGTAAAATAAGTAGCAATAAAGAAGACCGAGTCTTTCAATAAAACTCGGTCTTTTGTATATTTACAATACGTTATTTGTCCGCAACTTCACCATCTATTTTAGGTTCTTCCAAATCAGATTTAACAGGCTCTTCATTGCTAGTATTTGAAGAATTTGGCGTGTTGGCACCATTTTCAGGTTTATCATTCCAACCTGAAGGTTCACCTACTGGGCGCCGAGCCATTAAATCATCAATTTGTTTACGATCTAAAGTTTCATATTTCAATAATGCATCTTTCATCGCATGTAAAATATCCATATTATCTTCGAGCGTTTGTTTGGCTCGTTGATAGTTACGGTCGATAATTTTACGCATTTCAATATCAATCAATTTCTGTGATTCTTCTGAAACACCTTTGATTGCGCCCATTCCATCTTCATTTTGATAGAAGATTGGACCGAGTTCTTTAGAAAAGCCCCATTGTGTTACCATCGCTCGTGCAATTTGAGTCGCACGATGAATGTCAGAAGACGCACCGGTTGTAATTTTATCTTCACCAAAAATCAAACCTTCTGCAATACGTCCTGCAAATAAGGTTGAAAGTTGGCTTTCTAATTTAGTGAAAGTTTCACTTACACGGTCGCCTTCCGGTAAGAACTGAGCAAAACCAAGTGCTTGACCACGAGGGACAATAGTTACTTTGTTTAGCGGATCATGCTCCGGCATTAAATAGCCCACGATAACGTGCCCAGCCTCGTGATATGCCGTATTGATGATCTCTTTTTCAGTCATCGTATTAGAACGGCGTTCTGGCCCCATATTGATTTTATCTCGAGCTTGCTCAAAATCTTCCATCGTCACGACACGTTTATTCTTACGTGCGGCGAATAATGCGGCTTCATTAACGAGGTTCGCTAATTGTGCCCCTGAATATCCTGGGGTACCACGAGCAATTTGCATCGCATCAACATCATCTGCAAGCGGTACTTTTTTCAAGTGAACTTGCAAGATCTGCTCACGGCCTTTTACATTCGGTAAATCGACTGTAACTTGGCGGTCAAAACGCCCTGGACGTGTTAAAGCATCATCAAGTACATCAGCACGGTTCGTTGCCGCAATGATAATAACACCTTCGGAACCTTCAAAACCGTCCATTTCAACTAACATTTGGTTTAATGTCTGTTCACGTTCATCGTGCCCACCACTAAATCCTGCACCACCACGTTTGCGACCAACCGCATCGATTTCATCAATAAAGATAATACAAGGCGCATTTTTCTTTGCTTGTTCAAAAAGATCCCGTACACGTGAAGCACCGACCCCGACAAACATTTCAACAAAGTCAGAACCAGCCATTGTAAAGAATGGCACTTTTGCTTCGCCGGCAATCGCTTTAGCTAAAAGTGTTTTACCAGTTCCCGGAGGTCCAACCATTAAAATACCTTTAGGAATACGACCACCTAATTTCTGGAATTTACTTGGATCACGTAAGAAATCGACAACTTCGCCAACTTCTTCTTTCGCTTCATCACAACCTGCGACATCAGCAAAAGTGGTTTTAACCTGATCTGCTGTCAACATTTTAGCCTTGCTTTTACCAAAGCTAAAGGCGCCACGACCACCGCCACCTTGCATTTGGCGCATATAAAAAGCATAGAAGCCGATAAGCAATAACATCGGGAACCAAGAAATCAAGATTTGTGTTAACAAACCACGGCGTTCTTCCGGTTGTCCTGTTACAGTTGCGTTCGTTTTTGCCAAATCCGCCATTAAGTATTCATCATACATTGGCATCACGGTTTTATATTGCGAACCATCATTTTTGGTCACACTAATAACATCTTCATTACGCTTAAAATCCACCTCTTTTAACGTATTTGATTTAATATCATTTAAAAAAGTTGAATACGCAACAGTGTTTGAGCTGCTTCCAAAGTTTGAATTAAATCCTTCAAATGCGGTAACCATCACAACAGCAACCACGACCCAAAGGACGATGTTTTTAACAAAATCGTTCAAGATTTAGTCCCCTATGTTATAAAAAAACTGGTTATTATCCTTTATACCCTGTCGCAACAATATAAACTTCACGAGAGCGATCTCGTGATGCTTCCGGTTTACGCACTTTTACCGTCGTAAACATTACTCGGATATCTCTTAAATATTCATCAAAACCTTCGCCTTGGAAAACTTTGACCACAAAACTGCCTTTTGGTGCCAATACTTGACGACACATATCTAAAGCCAATTCAACCAAATACATTGCTCGAGGAATATCAACAGATGGCGTTCCGCTAAAATTTGGCGCCATATCAGACATCACAACGTCCACCATATCATCGCCAACGCGCTCTAATAATGCATTTAAAACGCTTTCCTCACGAAAGTCCCCTTGTAGAAAATCAACGCCTACAATTGGGTTCATATCCAAAATATCACAAGCAATAATACGCCCTTTGCTTCCAATCTGCGTAACCGCATATTGCGACCAACCACCAGGCGCGGCCCCAAGATCTACCACTGTCATCCCCGGTTTAAATAAACGATCCGTTTGTTGGATTTCATCTAATTTAAAATATGCTCGTGAACGCAACTTCTGCTTATGTGCTTTTTGAACAAACTGATCTTTAAAATGTTCTGCCAACCAACGAGACGAGCTGGCACTCCGTTTTCTACCCATTTTCTCTCAAAAATATTTAACAATTACAACTGAATTTATTAGTTTACCATAATAAGGGCAAATTATCGCTATTCAAGTCAATTCATTAGATTTTTGTGATAGTTTTTTCCATGCTGATAATTTTTATCCAACATGCAAACGATTGCTTGAATTTATTTTACAACAATAAAAAATACCTGTATAATTCGCCCGCAATAATTTCTATACACATTTTATATTTGAGGAACTATTGCAATGGCATTACGTATCAAATCAGAAGCCTTAACATTCGATGACGTGCTTCTTGTCCCTGCTCATTCAACTGTGTTACCAAACACAGCAGATCTTTCCACGCAATTAACCAAAACCATTCGTTTGAATATTCCAATGCTTTCTGCTGCAATGGATACCGTAACCGAAACCAAATTAGCGATCTCTTTAGCACAAGAAGGTGGTATCGGTTTTATCCACAAAAATATGTCTATCGAACGCCAAGCAGATCGTGTACGTAAAGTGAAAAAATTTGAAAGCGGTATCGTCACCGAACCTGTAACCGTTTCGCCTGAATTAACGTTAGGCGAACTGGCTGAATTAGTGAAGAAAAATGGTTTTGCCGGCTACCCTGTTGTAGATAAAGAAGGCAATTTAGTCGGTATTATTACAGGTCGTGATACCCGTTTCGTGCGTGACTTAAGCAAGCCAGTATCGAAAGTGATGACGCCAAAAGAACGCCTTGTTACCGTTAAAGAAAATGCAACACGTGAAGAAATCTTAGATTTAATGCACGAACACCGCGTGGAAAAAGTGTTAATGGTTGATGACAGCTTTAAATTAAAAGGGATGATCACCGTTAAAGATTTCCAAAAAGCAGAACAAAAACCAAACGCTTGTAAAGACGAATTTGGTCGTTTACGTGTAGGTGCAGCGGTTGGTGCCGGCCCGGGTAATGAAGAACGTATTGAAGCTTTAGTACAAGCCGGTGTGGACGTGCTTTTAATTGACTCTTCACACGGTCATTCTGAAGGTGTGTTACAACGTGTGCGTGAAACCCGTGCAAAATACCCGAATTTACCAATCGTAGCAGGAAACGTGGCTACCGCAGAAGGCGCTATCGCGCTTGCTGATGCGGGCGCAAGTGCGGTGAAAGTGGGTATCGGTCCGGGTTCAATTTGTACGACACGTATCGTGACCGGCGTGGGTGTTCCACAAATTACTGCAATTGCAGAAGCCGCAGCCGCATTAGAAGGTCGTGGTATTCCTGTAATTGCAGACGGAGGTATCCGCTACTCAGGCGATATTTCAAAAGCCATTGCTGCCGGCGCAAGCTGTGTAATGGTAGGTTCAATGTTTGCAGGAACAGAAGAAGCACCGGGCGAAATCGAGCTTTATCAAGGTCGTGCGTTCAAATCTTACCGTGGTATGGGTTCATTAGGCGCAATGAGTAAAGGTTCTTCAGACCGTTACTTCCAATCAGATAATGCAGCGGACAAACTCGTGCCTGAAGGTATCGAAGGTCGTATTCCGTACAAAGGTTTCTTAAAAGAAATCATTCACCAACAAATGGGTGGTTTACGTTCTTGTATGGGCTTAACGGGTTCTGCAACCATCGAAGACTTACGCACAAAAGCACAATTTGTACGCATTAGCGGTGCAGGTATTAAAGAAAGCCACGTTCACGATGTAACCATTACGAAAGAAGCGCCTAACTATCGTATGGGCTAATCTTTCAACGGACTTGTAAGGTGGGCTTACTAGCCCGCCTTTTCTAGTTTTTTATTATTTGCAAAATTTTCTGAAAATTTAACCGCTTGAAATCTAATATGGACATTAAACTTTTTGAACACAAAGAAGTCCGTTCCGTTTGGGACGAAGTGCAAGAAAAATGGTATTTTTCGATTATTGATGTCATCGAAGTTTTGACGGAAAGCCCTAATCCAAGAAAATACTGGAGTGTCTTGAAAACAAGGCTTAAGAAGGAAGGAAGTCAGTTGGCTACAAATTGTAGTCAACTGAAATTGAAAGCTGCCGATGGTAAATTTTATAAAAGCGATGTAGCCGATGTACCGCAACTGCTACGCTTAATTCAATCCATTCCATCCCCGAAAGCTGAGCCATTTAAACTTTGGTTAGCACAGGTGGGAAGTGAGCGTTTAGATGAATTGCAAGATCCAGAGCTTACCATCAACCGAGCAATGCAGGATTACTTGCGATTAGGCTATTCGGAAAATTGGATTAACCAGCGTTTAAAAAGTATTGAAATCCGTAAGGAACTGACGGACGAATAGAAACGTGTCGGCGTGAAAGAAGGACAGCAATTTGCCGTTTTAACCGATATTATCACTAAAGCGTGGAGCGGAAAAACTACCAAAGAATATAAGCAATTCAAAGGGTTAAAGAAAGAAAACTTACGCGATAATATGACGAATACCGAGCTCATTCTCAATATGTTAGCCGAAGCCTCGGCCAAAGATATTTCGCAAGCAGTAAACCCTGAAACCTTTGAAGAAAATCAAAAAGTCGCCGAACAAGGCAGCAATGTTGCTAAAGTGGCTTTACAAGAGTTAGAAAGCAAAACGGGCAAAAAAGTCGTGAGCGATTTATCGGCGAAGAAAATATTTTCCCCGCACGGCAAGCCGTACGGGGTTACGCATAGTTTAGCTCCGCTGGAGCTGGGAGTTACAAATGAACAAAGAGCTACGGAGTAGCTCAATTATGCTTAACCTAGGGCGTAAGCCCTAGGAAAAAAGCCATTAAAGGAACATTTTATGACAAAAATTGCAGACCTTGAATTTGTACAAAATCTTACTTGGTCAAAAGTTATTGGTTATTCTGCTATAATTGCAACAACATTAGTATCAATGACTTGGACTGTTAGTACACGTGTAATTGATAGTCGATTAGTAAGTATAGAAAAAGAAAATGAAACTCTAATTGCTCAAAATGAATCGTTAAAAAATCAACTAGCAAAAGTTTCTAATAATACAGTTGCTAATGCGAATAAAACGGAAAGCGTAACTCCGGAAAAACAAGAAGCTAATGATGAGTTTGAAGGGGAAGCAGCAATTAATACCTCTATAAGAATTAAAGAATTAGATTTTATTTTTTCTGCTTCTGGTATTTATACAGAAACAGTATATTTCGTATTCACCACACCAAATGGTGAAGTAGCAGCAGATAAACCATTAAAAATAGGAAATAGCTTTGAGTTTGAATACAGTTCTAAAAAATATAAGTTTATTTTAATGGGAACTGATACAAGCAAAAAAACTTTTTTATATTTAATTAAACCAATTAAATAATCAATAGAGAAACAAAATGACAAACATCCACAACCATAAAATCTTAATCCTTGACTTTGGTTCACAATATACCCAACTGATCGCACGTCGTGTGCGTGAAATCGGGGTTTACTGTGAGCTTTGGGCTTGGGACGTGACGGAAGAACAGATCCGTGAATTTAACCCAACGGGGATTATTCTTTCGGGCGGTCCTGAAAGTACCACCGAAGAAAACAGCCCACGTGCACCTGAATATGTGTTTAACGCTGGCGTGCCGGTGCTTGGCATTTGCTACGGTATGCAAACGATGGCAATGCAGTTAGGCGGTTTAACGGAAACTTCGGATCACCGTGAATTTGGCTATGCGTCTGTTGAGTTAAAAGCAACTGACCGCTTATTTGCAAAATTAAATGATGATCTCACCGCTTCTCAACCAAAATTAGACGTTTGGATGAGCCACGGCGATAAAGTAACGCAATTACCACCGCACTTTAACGTCACTGGCGTCACCCCAACTTGCCCGATTGCGGCAATGTCGGACGAAAGTCGCCATTTCTATGGCGTGCAATTCCACCCGGAAGTTACCCATACGAAAAGCGGTTTAGCCTTATTAACCAACTTCGTAGTAAACATCTGTGGCTGTGAAACCAAATGGACAGCAGAAAACATCATTGAAGATGCCGTGGCTCGCATTAAAGCCCAAGTTGGTGATGATGAAGTCATTTTAGGCTTATCAGGCGGCGTTGATTCATCTGTTACCGCACTACTTTTACACCGTGCAATCGGCAAAAACTTGCACTGCGTATTCGTAGATAACGGCTTATTACGCTTAAACGAAGGCGATCAAGTGATGGAAATGTTCGGCGATAAATTCGGCTTGAACATTATTCGTGTAAACGCCGAAGATCGTTTCTTAGACGCACTCAAAGGCATTGATGAACCTGAAGCGAAGCGCAAAACCATTGGTAAAGTATTCGTTGATGTGTTTGATGACGAATCTAAAAAGCTGACTTCAGTGAAATGGTTAGCACAAGGCACGATTTACCCAGATGTAATCGAATCCGCCGCCAGCAAAACAGGCAAAGCACACGTGATCAAATCACACCACAACGTAGGCGGCTTGCCGGATTATATGAAATTAGGCTTAGTTGAACCATTGCGTGAATTATTCAAAGACGAAGTGCGTAAAATCGGCTTAGCATTAGGCTTACCGGCAGAAATGCTCAACCGCCACCCATTCCCAGGCCCAGGCTTAGGCGTGCGTGTGTTAGGCGAAATCAAAAAAGAATACTGCGATTTAGTCCGCCGTGCTGATGCGATCTTTATGGAAGAACTCCACGCCTCAGGCTGGTACTACAAAGTCAGCCAAGCCTTTACTGTATTCCTACCAGTCAAATCTGTGGGCGTAATGGGCGATGGGCGTAAATATGATTGGGTGGTTTCATTGCGTGCAGTGGAAACTATCGACTTTATGACCGCACATTGGGCACACTTACCATACGATTTACTCGGCAAAATCTCAAATCGTATTATCAACGAAGTGAATGGTATTTCCCGTGTAGTGTATGATGTTTCAGGTAAACCACCTGCAACAATTGAATGGGAATAAAATTTCTGCTTTTCATCCCTTTTCAATTCATTTCAAAATCAACCAAAAGCCTTGTGAAAACAAGGCTTTTCTATTTCATACAATTTCATTGCTTTTCACGTTAGTTTATTTTTCTGACGGTATTTTTGACGGTAAAATTCCAATCTTTCGAATAAATATTTAACATAAAAAAATCCCTCAATCATTTCTGACTGAGGGACTTTTAAACAAATTATATTACTGGATTACCAGTATACACGCATACCTACACCGATAGCTTTATCTGTTCCTTTACCTACATAGTTATAGCCTTTTTGAGCTTTTTCATAACCTTTAGTTTGAACGACTTTACCTTCTACGAAAGCAACCACTTGTTTGTGGAATTTGTAATCAACACCAAGTAAGAAGCCATGAGTTTTTGTTTTAGCAATATCT
The DNA here is from genome assembly GCF_003101015.1 of Actinobacillus porcitonsillarum. Lineage (NCBI taxonomy): Bacteria > Pseudomonadati > Pseudomonadota > Gammaproteobacteria > Pasteurellales > Pasteurellaceae > Actinobacillus > Actinobacillus porcitonsillarum. The sequence continues at coordinate 1,830,732 of NZ_CP029206.1, forward strand.
TTTGCTTTAGAGCGCTCATATAGGTAGTTACCATATACGCTTGAAGTTGGAACCACTTGATATTTGAAACCTGGAGATACATAGAATTTATTAAGTTTTGCATCACCAGCTTTCTCATGAGCATAACCGAAATCACCGATTACAGTGAAATCGCCAAAGGCATAGCTTGCTGACGCTAAATAACCATCTTTACGATGTTTAATTGCAGAATTTGTTTCGTAGTTAGTATGACCATATGCGAAACGAACATCCACATTGCCAGCATTATATAATGCACCTACACCGATAGCATTTTTTACTTCTCCAGTATTTGAAGATGCATCATCCTTCTCATTGAAGTTATAGTTTGCGCTTAATTGTAAACCTTCAATACCACGATAGTCATAACGCACTACTTGTTTACCAGAAGTTGGGATGTACTGGTCTTTTGGAATTAAACCATATTCGTAATCGTTAGTTTGGCTTAAATCATCTGCAATTGTTACTTGACGACCAAATGTAATCTCACCAAATTGTTTGCTACCTAAACCAACATAAGCTCGGTGAGCATATAAATCACCGAATTGATCATCTTTATTGTTTTTGTTAAAACGGAACTCAACACGACCTAATGCATAGAAATCTTGACCTAAATCATGTTTCACTTTTACACCGAAACGAGAACCTGCATTACGTAATTTTGACTCGCTAGCTTTTGATACTAATGTACCATCTGCTGCTTTAGTTTTCTCGTTTGTTTTTTCCATAATTAAACGTAAAGAACCTTCGAAATCTACTTTGGTACCTTCAGCGTCTAATACAGTTACCGCGTTTGCTGATGCTGCGAATGCAGCTACTGATAATGCAACTAATGTTTTTTTCATAATGTTCACCTATCTATGGAGGTTGATTTTTAGTATTGGTGTTCTTTATTGCTAAAGAACATTTCTTTAAAAAACCGCAAACATTTAGTTCTGTAAACTCGAGTAAATGTTTTTTGCGTGGCTATAATGGCAAAAAGGCTATATTCTGTCAATAGTTCCCCCTTTTCTCGCAAAGAGGAGATTTATTATTTAAAATCAATAAGTTACATAAAACAATGAAGAAATAAAATAATATTTCAGAAATTTTTAGCGTTATACTCCATAAAAACACACCATCTAACCCATTGAAAAATAAGACTTTATTTATGTGCATTTGATTTTAAATAAAGTTCCCTACTTTTTTGTATTTTTTTTGTGATATATCTCACATTTTTAACATTTACTTTATTTTACGCTCACTTTATGAACAAATTTTCTGTTTGGAAAGCCTCTTTATGCTCGCTATAATAGGTAATAAATCTTAATTTATCTCTAAAAATGAAGAATTTTAGCCAACATATCGAACAACTTTTAAAAAGCTTTGAACCTTTTTTAACTCGACAAGCGGTTGTATCCGGAGAATATTTTACGAAGGATAAAGCACTTGTTAGCCAATTTGTGGAAGAGATCAAACAGTCTGTCCGGTTATTACAACAACAGGATACTCCTGAATATGCTGAGGTTTATGCTGAAAAATTGCTCCGTCAATTTGATGCATTGAACAAAGCCGTTGCTTTACTCTCTAAAGAAAAGCAAAGAGAAAGTGTTTTTCGATCCGCTTACCATTTTCCTAAAAATGTCCATTCTTTAAGCCCTGAAAAACGCTTAATTGAATATCGCAAAGCATTACGGGCATTAAATGATAAAATAAGTTGGTTAGTCGAAAAACAACTCAGTGCCTCTCATCATGATGAATATCAACAGCTTAAATATCAAATTGATGAAACAGAATATCGCAAAATGCGGTGTTTAGCGGCTATTGAAGAGTTGGAAGAATTAACTTCATATAAAAACTAGGATTTATTATGTTTTCAAAAATAAAAAAATTAATTAATCATTTCTATCGCAAACGCATTAACCAACAAAATCAGCAGCGACTAGAAAATCATTCCATGTCTGTTATTTCGAGCAACTGTAATGGTGCTTTTATTTTGCATGATTTAGGAGAGCAATTCCGTTCGCCTTTTGTGAATCTTTATTTAACACCAAATGATTTTATTCAATATCTAAAGCATCTCGATCAATATATGCATGAAGAGCTTGTATTTGTCAAAAGCGATAAATCTTACCCTGTGGGTATGTTAAAAGATATTACAATTCATTTTATGCACTATCACACTGAAGAAGAAGCTAAAAGCAAATGGTTGGCGCGTAGCCAAAGAATCAATAAAGAAAACCTCTTTATAATGATGACGGATCGAGACGGTTGTACTTACCAAAATTTGCAAGAATTTGACCGCTTGCCATTTAAGAATAAGGTCGTATTTACTCATAAGCCTTATTCTGAATTTGCTTCTGCATTTTACATTACAGGATTTGAACAAGAAAAACAGGTCGGCGATTTATTTGAGTATGTTGGATTAAACGGTAAAAAATTTTACGATCAATTTGATTATGTAAGTTGGTTTAATCAGATGAAATGATAAAAGGGAATTTGATATTATGCAGCGGATATATAAATGTAGGGGCAAATCATATTTGCCCCTACAAACAATTCTTACTTCTCGGATTTCCAAATAAGAGGATCAACGCCTTTATGAATAAGGTCTTGATGTTCTTCAATTCTGAAAACCGGTTCTTGATTTGCTTTGATTTGACGTAGATAGTCCTTCAAAATACGCCAAACAAGTGGAGAAAGAATCAAAATAGCAATCAGATTAATCACCGCCATAGATGCCATGACCGTATCGGCGAATGCCCATACAATACCACCATCTCGCACTGCACCAAAGTAAACAAAGAATAAAACGACTGCACGGAATCCCCAAACAAACCACGCTTTATTTTTGATATAACGGATATTCGTTTCTGCATAAGCATAGTTACCAATAATTGAGGTGTAGCAGAATAATAATAAGATAAAGGCTAAGAAATGTAAGCCAAATTCGCCTAAATGATACTGTAATGCCACTTGAGTTAATTCAACCCCTTTTAAGGTTTCATTGCCATAGTTATCTGACATTAAAATAATGACTGCCGTGCAGGTACAAACGACTATCGTATCAACAAATACACCTAGCATTTGAATTAAACCTTGGCTTGCTGGGTGTTTTGCGTCTGATGTTGCTGCAGAGTTAGGCGCTGAACCCATACCAGCTTCATTAGAGAATAAGCCCCGTTTAATCCCCATTAACATGGTTTTAGAAACTAATGTTCCAAACATGCCCCCTGCTGCGGCAGAAAAATCAAAGGCGCTATCAATAATTGTAGCTAAAATCGACGGCACACGCTCAATGTTCATGCCTAAAATAATGACGGCAATAATTAAATAGAACAATGCCATGGTTGGAACAACTTTCGCCGAAACTTGCCCGATGCGTTTTACCCCACCGGAAATAATCACGGCAGTTAAAATAACAAGAATAATGCCTACATATTCCGCATTCCATTCCCATGCTTTACTTGTTGCTGCCACGATTGAGTTTGACTGTACGGCATTGAATGCAAAACCAAAAGTAAAAATCAGCGTTACTGCAAATGCAATAGCTAAAGGCTTACATTTTAAACCTCGTGTGATGTAATATGCCGGACCACCTCGAAACATGCCGTTTGGGTCTCTTGTTTTATATAATTGTGCTAATGAAGATTCTGCAAATGCAGAACTCATCCCCATTAATGCGGTAATCCACATCCAAAATACTGCGCCAGGTCCACCAAGTGCAATGGCTGTGGCTACCCCACCGATATTACCTACACCTACACGGCTCGCCAAACCTGTTGTAAATGCTTGGAAAGGCGTTAAAGAGCTACCTTCTGCAGCTCGTCCACCCCACATTTCACGCAAACTTTGAGGTAATAGGCGAAGTTGCACTAACCCTGTTGTAATCGTGAAAAATAAACCTGTACCAAGAAGTAGCAAGATGGTAATGTCCCAAAGTGGTCCATCAATCGTATTGACCACCCACGTAAGCAGGGCTTCAAAGCCCGAAACAATTGAATCCATATAAGACCTCTGTTAATAACTAAAATTGACAACTTTCTGCATTGTAACTATTTTTTTACTTTTGAAAACTTTTTTTAATGCTTTTTATAACAAAAAGTATCTTTTAAAATCTTTTAGCAAGAAAAAAGCGACTTTCTGATGAGAAAGCCGCTTTTGTTATAAAACTAAATAATAGATCATAAATTTGTTGCAGGGTGCTCAAATTTTCAGAAGGCTTGCGTAGGGGCGGGGTTTATCCCCGCCCCAGAAACATTTATATACTAAGGGAGGGGATAAACCCCACCCCTACGAAAGAAATTAAATGTTTATGCAATTCTTACATAAGAAAAATTAAATTAGCGTTTTTTCGCTTTAGCATTTGGAAGGTCAGTAATTGAACCTTCAAATACTTCCGCTGCTAAGCCAACTGATTCGTGTAAAGTTGGGTGAGCGTGGATTGTTAATGCGATATCTTCTGCATCACAACCCATTTCGATTGCAAGACCGATTTCGCCTAATAATTCACCACCATTCGTACCCACAATCGCACCACCAAGTAAACGATGCGTATCTTTATCAAAGATTAACTTCGTCATACCTTCTGAACATTCAGATGCAATCGCACGACCTGAAGCAGCCCAAGGGAATTTAGCCACTTCGTAGTTTAAGCCTTCTTGTTTACACTCTTTCTCTGTTTTACCTACCCAAGCAACTTCCGGCTCAGTGTAAGCAATTGAAGGGATTACTTTTGGATCAAAGTAGTGTTTTTGTCCTGCAATCACTTCTGCAGCAACGTGTCCTTCGTGAACACCTTTGTGTGCTAACATTGGCTGACCAACGATATCACCGATAGCAAAGATGTGAGGTACGTTTGTACGCATTTGTTTGTCAACTGCGATGAAACCACGATCATCAACGTTTACGCCTGCTTTACCTGCATCAATCAATTTACCGTTTGGTACACGACCGATAGCAACAAGTACAGCATCATAACGTTTAGTATCGTTACATGCTTTACCTTCCATAGAAACATAGATACCATCATCTTTTGCTTCTACTGCAGTTACTTTCGTTTCAAGCATTAACTTAAATTTCTTCTCGATCTGTTTGGTATAGATTGCAACCACATCTTTATCTGCAGCAGGGATTACTTGGTCAAACATCTCAACCACTTCAATTTCTGCGCCTAATGCGTGGTAAACTGTACCCATCTCTAAACCGATAATACCACCACCCATGATAAGGAGTTTTTTCGGTACTTCTTTTAATTTAAGCGCATCTGTTGAATCCCAAATACGTGGATCTTCGTGTGGGATAAATGGTAATTGAATTGGGCGAGAACCTGCTGCGATAATCGCATTATCAAATTTAATGGTGGTTGGGTTACCATCACGATCACGAGCAACTAAAGTATTTGGATCAGTAAATGCGGCTAAGCCTTCTACAACCGTTACTTTACGTGCTTTTGCCATACCCGCTAGACCGCCGGTTAATTTAGCTACTACTGCATCTTTACCCGCACGAACTTTATCTAAATCAATTGTTGGTTCAGTAAAGAAGATACCATTTTTCTCAGCGTGTTTCGCTTCTTCGATCACTTTTGCTACGTGTAATAACGCTTTAGATGGGATACAACCTACGTTTAAGCAAACCCCACCTAATGTTGAATAACGTTCAACTAATACGGTCTCTAAACCTAAATCCGCACAACGGAATGCCGCTGAATAACCTGCAGGACCAGCACCAAGTACAACCACTTGGGTTTTGATTTCTTTGCTCATAAATTTTTCCTCTTATGTAGGGACACACTGCGTGTGTCCACGGACGCAAGCATTGCGTCCCTACAACAAGCGGTCTTTTTTGCATTATATTTTGCAAATCTGACCGCTTACATCAATTACATTACTAAACGACGAATATCCGCAAGAACACCGTTGATATAGCTTAAGAAACGTGCACCATCAGCACCATCGATCACGCGGTGGTCGAAAGATAATGATAATGGAAGCATTAAGCGTGGCTCAAACTCTTTACCGTTCCATTGTGGCATCATTTCTGATTTAGAAACACCTAAAATTGCCACTTCTGGTGCATTCACAATTGGTGTGAAGTGAGTTGTACCGATACCGCCTAAGCTTGAAATCGTGAAACAGCCACCTTGCATATCAGAACCTGACAGTTTGCCATCACGTGCTTTTTTCGATACTTCCATTAATTCACGAGAAAGTTCAACGATGCCTTTTTTGTTCACATTTTTGAATACCGGAACAACTAAGCCATTCGGTGTATCAACTGCAACACCGATGTTGATATATTTCTTGATCGTTAATTTTTGACCATCTTCAGAAATTGAACTGTTGAAACGTGGGTATGCTTCTAACGCTTTCGCAACCGCTTTCATGATGAATACCACTGGTGTGATCTTCACATCTGATTTTTGTTTTTCAGCTAATTTGTTTTGTTCTTTACGGAACGCTTCTAAATCGGTAATGTCAGTGCGATCGAAGTGTGTCACGTGTGGAATCATTACCCAGTTACGGTGTAAGTTTGCACCAGAGATCTTATTGATACGGCTTAATTCAACTTCTTCAACTTCACCAAATTTGCTGAAGTCCACTTTCGGCCATGGTAATAAACCTAAACCTGCGCCATTTGCGACACCTGTGCCTGCCGGTGCTTTGCCTGCTTTCACATCTTCAAATAATTGAACTGCAGTTTTCACGTAAGCTTGGATATCTTCTTTAACGATACGACCTTTACGACCTGTACCTTTCACTTTATCTAAGTTTACGCCGAATTCACGTGCTAAACGGCGAATCACCGGTGTTGCGTGAGCATATGCCGCTGAAGCAACAACTTGTTCTTGGCTTAAACCTGAAACATTACCACTTTGTGCCGGTGCTGCTGGTGCAGTCGGTGCTGGCGCTGCTGCTTGAGCAACTGGAGCCGGAGCGGCTGCCGGTGCTGCACCTGCGACTTCAAAACGCATAATGAGTGAACCGGTTTTCACTTTATCGCCAGAATTCACTAAAATTTCTTTTACTACGCCTGCAAATGGTGCCGGTACTTCCATTGATGCTTTGTCGCCTTCAACGGTAATTAAAGATTGCTCTTCTGAAACCGTATCGCCCACTTTTACCATGATTTCGGTTACGTTTACTTCATCGCCACCGATATCCGGTACATTAACATCTTTAACCGCTGCCACTGCCGGTGCTGCTGGAGCAACTTCCGCAACTGGTGCTGCTGCCGCAGGTGCTGCAGATGCGGTTTCAAATTTCATAATCAATTTACCTGTTGATACTTTATCGCCAACATTGATTAAAATTTCTTTTACAACACCTGCAACCGGAGCCGGAACTTCCATAGAAGCTTTATCGCCTTCTACGTTGATGATAGATTGATCAACTTCAACTGCATCGCCCACTTTTACCATGATTTCAGTGACGTTTACTTCATCTGAACCAATATCCGGTACGTTTACTTCAACGATCGCTGATGCTGTTGCAACCGGTGCCGGTGCTGCTTGAGCCGGTGCTTCTGCCACTGGTGCTGAACCTGCTGCTTCTAAAACAAGCATTGGCGAACCTGTTGTGACTTTATCTCCTACTTTAACAAGTACTTCTTTTACAACACCTGCTTCTGGCGCTGGCACTTCCATAGAAGCTTTATCGCCTTCTACGTTGATAATAGATTGGTCGATAGAAATGGTATCGCCCACTTTGACCATTACTTCTGTTACGCTTACTTCATCTGAACCGATGTCTGGTACATTAATTTGTTTTGACATTTTGGTAATCCTTCATTTAATAAACCACCCTCGCCCCTTGTGGGAGAGGGACAGAAAAATTGCGTAAAGCAATTTTTCAGGGAGAGGGGAAAGCGGTCTCATTTTTACAAATTTTGCAAATACCACACCCTCTCTCTGCGATCCACTTCTGAACGAAGCGTGTCGCTGTCTCTCCCCCATAAAGGGGGAGAGTGTTAATAATTATGCATATAACGGGTTAATACGATCTACATTTAAACCGAATTTCGCAATCGCATCAGCAACCACTTTCGTTTCAACTGTGCCTTCTTTCGCTAATTGGCTTAATGCTGCAACCACAACATAACGCTCATCTACTTCAAAGTGTTCACGTAAGTTTGCACGGCTGTCTGAACGACCGAAACCGTCTGTACCTAACACGTGGTAGTGTTTAGTTGGTACGAACGCACGAATTTGCTCTGCATAAGATTTCACGTAGTCTGTTGAAGCAACGGTTGGTAAATCTGCTAATACTTGTGCAACATATGGTACACGTGGCGCTTCTGTTGGGTGTAATAAGTTCCAACGAGCTGCATCGTTACCATCACGACCTAATTCATTAAATGAAGGTGCAGAGAACACATCAGAAGTGATACCGTAGTCGTTTGCAAGGATCTGTGCTGCTTCACGAACATGACGCATAATTGCACCTGAACCTAATAATTGAACACGACCTTTGCCTTTACCTTCAACCGTTTCAAATTTATAAAGACCTTTACGGATACCTTCTTCTGCACCTTCCGGCATTGCTGGTTGTTCAGTAATTTCATTTAATGTTGTGATGTAGTAGAACACATCTTCTTGGTTTTCACCGTACATACGGCGGATACCATCTTGAACAATGACCGCAACTTCAAATGCAAATGATGGATCGTAGGTTACACAGTTAGGGATGATACCTGCTTGAATATGGCTATGACCATCTTCGTGTTGTAAACCTTCGCCGTTTAATGTTGTACGACCTGATGTACCACCGATCATGAAACCACGCGCTAATTGGTCGCCTGCTAACCACATCATATCGCCCACACGTTGGAAACCAAACATAGAGTAATAGATGAAGAATGGAATCATTGGGCGATTACTTACAGAGTAAGATGTCGCTGCTGCAACCCATGAAGCTGTTGCACCTAATTCGTTGATACCTTCTTGTAATACTTGACCATCTTTTGCTTCACGATAGTAAGCTACTAAATCACGGTCTGATGGTACATAGTTTTGACCATGCGGGTTGTAAATACCGATTTGACGGAATAAACCTTCCATACCGAATGTACGAGCTTCATCGGCAATAATTGGCACGATTGAGTTACCAATATTTTTATCTTTTAATAGTGTATTTAACACACGGCTGAATGCCATTGTTGTTGAAATACCACGAGGTTGAGCTTCTAATAATGCTTGGAACTCATTTAATGCCGGTACTTGATATTCAATATCAAATTTCGGTTTACGAGCAGGTACATAACCATTTAATGCAGCACGTTTGCCGTGTAAGTAGTTATATTCTGCTGAACCTTCTGCAAATTTAATGTATTCTAAGTTTTCAACTTGCTCATCTGTTAATGGTAATTCGAAGTAATCACGGAAGCCTTTTAAGCTTTCTAATGACATTTTTTTCGATTGGTGAGCCGTGTTTTTACTTTCTGCTTCAGGGATTTTATAACCTTTAACTTGGTGCGCTAAAATTACAACCGGTTTTGTTGCGTTTTGTGCTTTAGCATACGCAGCGTAAAGTTTTTCGCTATCGTGTGCACCACGGCGTAATTCCCAAATTTCATCATCTGTCATATCTGCAACTAATGCCGCAGTTTCAGGGTAACGACCAAAGAAATGTTCACGAATGTAAGCACCGTTTTTAGATTTGAAGGTTAAATAGTCGCCATCAACCACTTCCATCATTAACTGAGTTAATTTACCTGAAGTATCTTTTGCGAATAATTTATCCCAGTTGCTGCCCCATAATACTTTGATAACTTCCCAACCAGCACCGGTAAATAAACCTTCTAATTCTTGAACGATTTTACCGTTACCGTTTACCGGACCATCTAAACGTTGTAAGTTACAGCTAATCGTGAAAATTAAGTTATCTAATTTTTCACGTGCAGCAAAGGTTAATGCACCTTTTGACTCGATTTCATCCATCTCGCCATCGCCTAAGAATGCATAGACTTTTTGATCTGCTGTATCTTTTAAGCCACGATTTTCAAGGTATTTTAAGAAACGAGCTTGGTAGATTGCATTAACAGGACCTAAACCCATAGATACGGTTGAGAATTGCCAGAATTCAGGCATTAATTTCGGGTGAGGATATGAAGATAAACCATCTGCAAAAGCTTCTTGACGGAAATTATCCATTTGCTCTTCAGTGATACGACCTTCTAAGAACGCACGAGCATACATACCTGGTGCGGCGTGACCTTGGAAGAATACTAAGTCGCCACCATTTTTTTCTGTTGCTGCTTTGAAGAAGTGGTTATAGCACACTTCATACATGGTTGCTGCTGATTGGAATGTTGAAATATGACCACCTAAGTCAAGATCTTTCTTCTGACTACGTAAAACCATCGCAATCGCATTCCAACGTACAGCTGAACGAATACGGCGTTCAATCGCGTGATCGCCCGGGTAAGCTGGTTGTTCTAAAGCTGGAATCGTATTGATGTATGGCGTTGTTACACCTGATTGAATTGCAACACCATTGTTACGAGCTTGGCTCATCACTTGTTCAATAATAAATTGAGCACGCTCAACACCTTCTTCACGAATTAAAGAATCTAAAGACTCTAACCAATCTTGAGTTTCGATTGGATCTACGTCATTTACTAAAATCTCTGACATAGGTTTTCCCTTATTAGTTTGTTTAAAATAAAATAAAGCTCATATCACAGATATTAAAAAGCTTTATCGTTGCTTGATTTCAATGCGACAAGCCTTAACAAGAGTTTGCAAATATCATTGATGATTTCCAAACTATTGTTAAAGCCTATCACACCCACAATATCTACGAATTTATAATCTATTTGCTTGTTATAAAAATGTAGATGAATTTTTAAATTAAGATAACAAAAAACTGCTAATTTGTCTATTTTTTTGCGCCAAATCAAATTAACAGTTTTCTTCAATGATTAAACTCCTAACGCAATTTAATCTGTTTGGCTAATTCTTGAATTAATTGCGGTCCTTGATAAATCATTGCGGAGTAAACTTGTAATAATGATGCGCCGGCATCTATTTTTTCTTGACCTGATTCAACCGAATGAATACCGCCACTCCCAATAATAGGTAATGCACCATTTAACTCTTTTGCCAGCAAGCGAATTAAACGTGTACTTAGTGCATTCAACGGTTTACCACTTAACCCACCTTGTTGTTCCGCATTTTTTAAACCGGCAACAGGTTCTCGAGAAAGTGTGGTATTACCCGCAATAACACCATCAATTTTGTGTCTGACTAAACTGTCTGCTACGGAAGCAATTTCATTTTCCGCCAGATCCGGCGCAATTTTTAATACAAGCGGTTTATATTGATTGAATTTTTGCGAGAGCTGTGCTTGTTCGGCTTTTAAATGTTGAAGAAGATCATCTAATGCTTCGCCATATTGTAACGAACGTAAGTTTTTAGTATTTGGCGAAGAAATATTGACCGTAATATAATCAGCGTGTTCATAAACTTTACGCAAACAAATTTGGTAATCGTCTAGGGCTTTTTCAATCGGTGTAATAGCATTTTTACCAATGTTTATCCCTAATATACCATCATATTTGGATTTTTTGACATTTTCTACAAGAACATCCACACCATAATTGTTAAATCCATTACGATTCACAATACCTTCAGCTTCTAAAATTCTGAACTGGCGTGGTTTCGGGTTTCCATCTTGAGCAACCGGTGTAACCGTTCCCACTTCAATAAAACCAAAACCTAATTTACCGAATCCATCGATTGCCTCACCATTTTTATCAGCCCCAGCGGCTAAACCGATAGGATTTTTAAATTTGAGCCCCATCACTTCTGTCGGATTTTGTGGGATAGTGAACGGATTAAAAGGCAACTGCCCCATTATTTTTAAAGCTTGGATGGAAAAATGATGCGCCGTTTCAGGCTCCATGGTAAAAATAAATTTACGGATGAGTGAATACATATTATTGGATTATTTAGTGATAAATGTAAAAAAAGCGGGTATAAAACCCGCCTCAATCTATTAAGCATCAAACATTGCAGAAATTGATTCTTCGTTGCTAATACGACGAATAGCCTCTGCAAGCATACCAGATAAAGTTAATGCACGAACTTTATTAAGTGCTTTAATTTCTTCCGAAAGTGGAATAGTATCCGTCACCACCACTTCGTCTAACGCTGGATTCGCAAGATTTTTTGCCGCTGTGCCAGAAAACACTGGGTGAGTTGCATAAGCAACAACTTTTGTTGCACCACGTTCTTTTAACGCTTCAGCCGCTTTAACTAAAGTACCACCGGTATCGATCATATCATCAACGAGAATACAATCACGACCAGCAACATCACCAATGATGTGCATTACTTGTGATACATTCGCTTTTGGACGACGTTTATCAATGATAGCCATATCTGCATCATTTAATAATTTTGCAATCGCACGTGCACGTACCACACCACCGATATCCGGTGAAACCACCATTGGATTATTTAAATCTGTTTTTTGTAAAATATCTTTGATTAACACAGGAGAACCAAATACGTTATCTACCGGCACATCAAAGAAACCTTGAATTTGCTCTGCGTGTAAGTCGCAAGTTAATACGCGATCAACACCCACACTAGAAAGAAAATCTGCAACTACTTTTGCGGTAATGGGTACACGAGCAGAACGCACTCGGCGATCTTGACGAGCATAACCAAAATAAGGGATTACTGCCGTGATACGACCTGCTGAAGCACGACGTAACGCGTCTACCATGACGATCAATTCCATTAAATTATCATTCGTTGGCGCACAAGTCGATTGTACGATGAATACGTCTGAACCACGTACATTCTCGTTAATTTGAACTTGGATTTCTCCATCACTGAAACGACCAACTGTCGCATCACCAAGAGAAATATAAAGACGCTCTGCAATACGTTTCGCAAGTTCTGGAGTTGCATTACCTGCAAACAATTTAATATCTGGCATTGGAATGGATCCTTTAGGATTAGAAAGTTAAGTTAAGAAATTGATGTAACGGAGAACGATTCTGCCCTTTTGCAACAAAACCAAATACATTTTCCGGTTTATGCGCAAAAACTGCCCTAGCTTCTTCCTCACGATCAAATTCAGCAAAAATACAAGCACCTGTGCCTGTCAATCTGAATCTTGCATATTTTAGCAATTTTGTAATCAGATCTTCAACCTCGAAATAATGATCTCGAACAACTTTTTCGCAATCGTTTTCCCAGCTTGTATTAAGAAGGTTATTCATTGAACGTTTGGGTGTATTTCTAGGTAAAAGAGGATCTTTAAAAACCACCGCTGTTGAAATCGCAATTTCAGGCTTAAGTACTACATACCATTTTTCTTTAGGCTCACAAGGCGTTAAAACTTCGCCAACCCCTTCTGCAAAGGCAGCAAAACCTCGCACAAAAATAGGCACATCAGCACCTAAGGCTAACCCTAATTCTGCTAATGCTTCGAGGGTAAGCCCTGTTTGCCAAAGATAATTTAACCCAACAAGAACGGTTGCCGCATTAGACGATCCGCCACCAACACCGCCGCCCATAGGGAGACGTTTAGTTATCCCAATTCTTGCCCCTTTTTGACAAGCGGTCGTTTCTTGTAGAAGTTTTGCAGCCTTATAAATTAAATTATCTTCTTTTGCCACTTGAGGTAGTTCGTTCAATAATTCTATCTGACCGCTCTCATCAACCTCTATTTCAATCTCATCGCCAAAATCAAGAAATTGAAATAACGTTTGAAGTTCATGGTAACCGTTCGGTCGCTGTCCGGTAATGTATAAAAATAAATTCAACTTAGCAGGGCTTGGAAATTTCATTAGTATGTCCAATTATCAATACGAATTTTTAACGTTTGAGAACCATTTTCTAACACAATCAATTTAGGTAAATTAGGCTGTTTTGTCTCATCATAGCTTACATAGCTAACTTTCCAAACAACACCTTTAATTGGATAGCTAAACTGTGCTAACTGACGCTTATCATTTACCGTATATTGACCGTTTTTCTCTGGCTGACCTTTTAACCAATAAGCAAACTGATCGATAGGAAATGCCACACCAATAATTTCTTGCATTAAGGCATCGATATCACGATCTGAACGGCTATTCCCTTCACTATCAGAAATCGTTAGCCCACGTGCATTACGGTGTAATTTTAGCGACTTGCTGGATAAATTCGAAGAAAGCTCAAGCCCAAAGTTGGTTGTGTTGTTATATTGCCAATCAAAATGTGATGAGAAGCGCTCTTCAGGCGAGATATAACCAAATTGTCCCGTTGCTTTATAGCTGTGAATTTTAGCCAGTGCGGCAAGATGCGCTTGCCATTGAGGATCTTGATGAGAAATTTGTTGGGTTGGTTGTTCAACGGTTGTCGGTGCATCAAGTACAGATTGACAACCTACCAAGAAAACAAGAGGTGTCAGTAAAAAAATTTTTGAGCGTTTTTTCATATCAAATAAAAAGCGGTAGGATTTCATTAAAATTTTGCAAATTCTACCTGAAATCTTACCGCTTGTCTGTAACTCTCACGCGGTTTTATACGTGCGTTTGGTTATTTGGTAATGTACCTTCAATCTCTTCGATTAAATCACCATCTTTAAAAAAGACGTAACCACCATTTTTCATTTTGACCCAGTTTTCATTTTTAGTCAGTGGTTGGGTCGCAATAATCGTGACTTTATCCTTTTCTGTTGTGTATTGACTAAAATCGATTTCAACATCATCATCTCTCAATGCCTTACAAAATGGTGCCTTACGAGTCACATAATATAAATTGGTTGAGCAGCGTGCAATCATCCAATGCCCATTAGATAAGATAAAATTAAATACGCCTTTGGTCGCAATCTCAGAGGTAATTTCAACTACAGCATCAAAAATCTCTTTTTCGGTTGGTTTTTTATTAAATCTTTCTCTTAATTGTGAAACTAAGCAACAAAAGGCAGCCTCTGAATCCGTAGAACCAATTGGTTGATAATGACACTCTTCACAAACACCAACTCCTTCAACCGTACCATTATGAGCAAAAACCCAATTTTCTCCCCATAGCTCACGAATAAAAGGGTGTGTATTTTCTAAATTGATATCACCTCGCGTAGCTTTTCGGATATGCGAAATCACATTAAAGGATTTAATTTTAAATTCACTGACTAAATCAGCAACAGGCGATGATGCCCCTGGGCGATTATCTCGAAAAATACGCACGCCCTTTCCTTCAAAAAAAGCAATACCAAAACCGTCTGTATGATGATCTGTTAAACCTGCACGCCGACGGAAGCCTTCAAAAGAGAACGTAATATCCGTCGGTGTATTACAGTTCATTCCAAGTAATTGACACATAATTCACAATCTAAAATAAAAACAATTGCTGTGCATTTTGATAAATTCTTCAGACTAATTCAATAGAGGTAGATCAAAAAATTTTATTCTTTCTTCAATAAACTTATTAAAAAGAGCCCACCGGCACAAACAACCACGGAAGGTCCTGCTGGCGTATCTTCAATACTTGATAATAATAACCCCCCCGTGATTGCCATAACACTAAAGCAAATCGCATAAATTACCATCGACTCTGGTGTTTTTGCAAAACGGCGAGCCGTGGCTGAAGGGATTATCAGTAGAGAGGTAATAATCAATGCGCCCACAAATTTCATACTCAATGCGATCGTTAATGCAGTTAAAATCATCAATAATAAGCGTAATCTTGCCACTTTTAGCCCTTCTATTTGTGCTAACTCTGGACTTATGGTGATCGATAATAATTTTTCCCAATAAAAGCCTAAAATAGCAGCGATAAAGACAACGCCCACGGCAATAAAAATCACATCACTGAAATCAATGGCAAGTAAATCACCAAAGAGATAAGACAGTAAATCCACTCGAACATTATCAAGCAAACTGATCGTAATCACGCCCAGAGAAAGGCTACAATGCGCAATAATGCCCAATACCGTATCGACAGAATAATTGGTTTTATGTTCTAACCAAACTAATGCGAGAGCTAAGATAATTGTCATCGCAATGACGGCAATATAGGGATCGATTTGCAAAAAAATTCCTAAAGCGACACCTAATAATGCCGAATGCGATAATGTATCGCCAAAATAAGCCATTTTTCGCCAAACGACAAACGCTCCAAGTGGCGCTGTAATAAAAGAAAGGAGCAATCCTGCCAACCAAGCAGGTAATAGAATATCTAACATAGTGTTTCAAGCGGTTTGATTTGTAAAAAATTTTACCAATTTAACCGCTTCCTCGGATTAAATTATCAATAACGTTTTGTTGGACTTTGTGCATCAAGGGCTTTCAGCCACGCCATTTTTTCTTTAATTTGCTTTTCCATGCCTCGTTCGGTCGGAAAATAAAACTGCGTATTTTTTAATTCAGGAGGGAAATAATTTTCCCCAGCGGCGTAAGCATGTTCTTCATGATGAGCATAACGATACTCTTCTCCATATCCCAACGTTTTCATTAAATGGGTTGGTGCATTGCGCAAGTGTTCCGGCACATCATAATCTTTTGCTTCTTTGGCTAATCGTTTAGCTTCATTAAATGCGGTATAAACAGCATTACTTTTCGGTGCTACGGCTAAATAAATAACCGCTTGAGCAATCGCCCGTTCGCCCTCATAAGCGCCGACTCGAGTATAACAATCCCATGCGCTTAATGCGGCTTGCATTGCTCTTGGATCGGCATTACCAATATCTTCCGATGCAATGGCTAACAATCTTCGAGCGACATAAAGCGGATCGCCGCCTGCTGTGAGTATTCTCGCATACCAATACAATGCGCCATCGGGCGAAGAACCTCGGATTGATTTATGTAATGCTGAAATAAGATCGTAGTAGCGATCGCCACCTTTATCAAACCGCGCTAATCTTTCGCCAAGGATTTCTGTGAGAAGATTAAGATCAAACCGTTTTCCTGCTTCTGTTTGTGTTGCCATGTCCGACATTTGTTCTAAACAATTTAAAGCATAACGTGCATCACCATTTACGTAGTCTGCTAATAAATTGAGTACATTATCTTTTAAGACAATCTTTTCTGCCCCTAAACCTCGTGTTTTATCATTCAACGCATTTTGTAGTACTAGCAAAATATCTGCCGATTGTAATGGTTTTAAAATATAAACTCTCGCACGAGATAGCAATGCATTATTTAATTCAAAGGAGGGATTTTCGGTTGTTGCTCCAATAAAAATGATCGTGCCATCTTCAATATAAGGCAGAAAAGCATCTTGCTGGCTTTTATTAAAACGGTGTACTTCATCAACAAAAAGCAGTGTTCGTCTCCCCGTTTGGCGATTTAATTTAGCTCGTTCAATCGCTTCTCGGATCTCTTTAATGCCACTCGTTACCGCAGAAAGGCGTTCGACATCGGCATCGAAATGATAGGCGATGATTTCTGCCAGTGTCGTTTTACCGGTACCAGGAGGCCCCCAAAAGATCATAGAGTGAGGATGTTTAGATTCAATCGCTCGGCGAAGTGGCTTTCCTTCGCCGATAAGATGATGCTGCCCAATATACTCACTCAGATTTCTTGGGCGCATACGGGCTGAAAGAGGACGAAAATCCTCAGCAAAATCAAAGGAGAAACTACTCATAGATGATGTTCATAGCCCCTAACGTAATCGTAATTGGCGTCTAATTTGACGCATGAGTAAAAAGACCCAAGGCCATAAAATACCGCTAATAAATGCCCCGGCAATTTCTTGTGTATTGAACGTTGCTGCATGTAAAGTATGCTCAATGACAAAAATAAAGCCTCTAATCATAATGATATAAAGCATGACTAATAAGCCTTGTAACCATAATGATAAATTACGTAACACAAGGTGGTGTTTAGCCACAAAATATATTGAGATCGACAACACTAAGGCATGAATTCCTAAAATTGATCCTAAAATCAAATCCCATACAATACCTGCGGCAAATGCCGTGCCGACACTCACTTTATCAGGTAAAGCTAATGCCCAATAAATGAGTACCAAAATAAGCCATGAGGGTCTAAACCCTTGAAAACCAATTGGCCAAGGCATGATTTCCAAAATAAATGCGACGATAAAAATAGAGACCAAAACTAAAAGTTGAAATAACGGATTTGTACGCACTACTCCGCTCCTTGTTCTGTATGGTTATTCTGTTCTGATTCAACTTCCGGCTGCGTTGCAGGATTATCTGAAGCTTCATCCGATTGTTCAATAACATCATCTTTCTCTTTTGTATCAATCTGTTCTTTTTTCTGGGTTGAACCTTTTAAGCGTTCAAAAGGGTTTGCACTGTTACGGCGTTCTTCAACCACATCACGAACTTGTTGAGGAGAAAGCGCTTGAGTCCTGCGACCTTCTTCATTAATTGGCCAGAGTAAAAGCAAATAACGAAGGCGATCTAATGAAGCCAGAGGTTTTGCTACAATACGGGCAAATTGGCTTTTAGTATCATTCGTCACTTCTTCAACCACTGCAACAGGATAGCCTTCCGGGAAACGCCCCCCCAGCCCCGATGTGACTAATACATCTCCTTTCACAATGTCTGTTGAACGAGGGAGATTATCCACAATCAATTCATCATTATGGCCTGTACCATTTGCAATTCCTCGCACATCATTACGCAATACTTGCACAGGAATGGCATGTGTAATATCACTAATTAATAGCACACGGCTACTGGTTTCTCCCACGGAAATAACTTGTCCAACAACACCACGTTCATCAATGACAGCTTGACCTACATATGCACCGGTATTTTGCCCTTGATTGATAACCACTTGCTGGCGATAAGCATCCATCTCGGCCGTTAATACTTCCGCTATCTTCTTATATTCATCTTGACGAAGAGGAGAACTCAATAATAAACGTAAACGTTGATTTTCAACTTTCAATTGATCTAAAAGTAATAAATCTGCATTTTTCTCACGAAGTTGTTCTTTTAAAACGCTGTTTTCAAGTTGTAATTTATTAGTATCAATAAAGTTATTGCTAATGCCATCTAACACAGAACGAGGCGTATTTGCAAAATAATATAGTCCGCTAACGGCAGTTTCTAACATATTACGGATCTGAATCATGGCACTGCTTCTACCATCTAAGGCAATCAATGCGACTGAAATACTTACCGCAAAGAAAAGGCGAACTCCTAAGGAGGGTGCTTTCGCAAAAATAGGCTTCATAGAATTAACTTCTAAAAATAAAAAAAGATACGAGAAAAATAGAAAATGGACACACTCTGTTGTCCATTTCTATTTTTACTTAAAAATATGACTTAGTCATCGCTGCTAAAGACATCGCCACCATGCATGTCAATCATATCAAGAGCTTTACCACCACCGCGCGCAACGCAAGTTAAAGGCTCTTCTGCAACGATAACTGTTACACCTGTTGAATCTGAAAGCAATGCATCTAAGTTTTGTAATAATGCACCACCGCCAGTTAAAACCATACCGCGTTCAAAAATATCAGCAGCTAATTCAGGTGGGCATTGCTCTAATACTGATTTAACGGCTTCTACAATACCATTTAAAGGCTGTTCAATGGCTTCTAACACATGTCTTGAGTTTAATGTAAAGGTACGAGGTGCACCTTCTGCAAGATTGTGTCCATGCACTTCCATACTTTTCACATCATCGTCAGACTCAATTTTTGCCATTGCAATTTCTTTTTTGATACGTTCTGCGGTCGCTTCACCAATTGCAGAACCAAAATGACGGCGAACATAAGCCACAATCGCTTCATCTAATTTATCGCCACCAATACGAACTGATGTTGAATAAACGATACCGTTTAATGATAGAACCGCTACTTCTGTTGTACCACCACCAATATCAATAACCATTGACCCGGTCGCTTCGTGAACAGGCAAACCTGCACCAATAGCAGCAGCCATTGGTTCTTCAATTAAATAAACTTCACGAGCACCAGCACCAATAGCTGATTCTTTAATTGCACGGCGTTCAACCTGTGTTGCGCCTGCAGGTACGCACACTAATACACGAGGGCTTGGACGCATAAAGTTATTACTGTGAACTTGTTTAATGAAGTGCTGTAACATTTTTTCAGTCACAAAAAAGTCTGCGATTACCCCATCTTTCATTGGACGAATAGCTGTAATGCTTTTAGGCGTACGACCAAGCATAAGTTTAGCATCCGTTCCTACTGCCGCAATACTTTTTAATGAACCAATACGATCTTGACGCACTGCCACAACAGATGGCTCATCAAGCACAATGCCTTGCCCTTTTACATAAACGAGTGTATTTGCTGTACCGAGGTCAATTGATAAATCATTTGAAAATAATCCAAGAAATTTTTTAAACATATTACGGAATCCGTTTTAACAAAAGTAAAGAATTAGAATTTTAAACGCTTAGCGTACAAAAATGATGGCTAATATAGCAAAAAAAGCGGTTACTTTTCAATGAATAATTTACATTGTTTTAAAATAACTGTTTCGCTAAACCCAGCGCATAAATAATCAAACTAAATGCAATTCCATACATAATCAATCCCGTAATAAAATCAAGAATTTGCCATGTCCTACGTTTTTCAAAATAAGGTGCTAAAAAGCCTGCGCCATATCCCAAACCTAAAAACCAAATTAACGAACAAGACAATGCGCCACCTAAAAATGCTATCTTGCCAGCAAAATCTAATTTACCACCTATTGCGCCTAAAATAACCACCGTATCAATATAAACATGTGGATTAAGAAACGTAATGGCAAAAGTAATCATCAACGCTTTTTTTAAACTTAAGCGGTGATACTCTTCATTTTTTAATACTGCATTATTTTTGAATATGCTAATAAAAGAGCGACTACCATAGGTAATTAAAAAAACAGCACCTAACAGCGCAATAATCAAACTCAATACTGGTAACTGAGTAATAATCACCCCCAATCCCAATACACCGAGAGTCATTAAAAATACATCTCCGAAAAAGCATAGTAAGGCAATAGGCAAAACATGCTGTTTTAGAATTCCTTGTTTAAGTAAAAATGCATTTTGTGCACCAATTGAAACGATCAAGCCAAAACAAACGATAAACCCTTGTACAAAATATTCCATTTTTCCTCCAATTAGTGTTGATAAGCGGTCAATTATACGCAAATTTTTGCAAATTTAATGTATAATCTTTTAGATTTTATTTTAACTATTGAGAATGTATATGGCTGACATCAACGAAACTGAAAACCAATCTTGTATTGTAATTGCAATTGCAGGGGCTTCTGCTTCAGGCAAAAGTCTTATTGCATCAACAATTTATAAAGAACTTAAAGAAGAACTTGGCTCAGATGATATTGGTATTATCTCTGAAGATGCTTACTATAAAGATCAAAGCCATCTTACCATGGAAGAACGTGTGAAAACGAACTACGATCATCCAAATTCTATGGATCACCATTTATTAGTCGAACACCTCCGCCAGCTTAAACAAGGGAATGCGATCGATATTCCTGAATACGATTACGCTGAACATAACCGTAAAACGACAACAACTAAATTTGAAGCAAAAAAAATCATCATTTTAGAAGGAATTTTATTACTTACAGATGAAGAAATCCGCAATGAACTAAATGTTTCCATTTTCGTTGATGCCCCATTAGACATCTGTTTTATTCGCCGTTTACAACGTGATATGGTTGAACGTGGTAGAACTATGGAATCGGTCATTGCGCAATATCGCAAAACCGTTCGCCCAATGTTCTTACAATTTATTGAACCTTCTAAACAATATGCTGATATTATTGTACCAAAAGGTGGAAAAAACCGTATTGCAATCAATATCTTAAAAGCTCAAATCAAACAGTTATTAGGAAAAAAATAAAATGCGTTTGTGCGATACTGATATTATCCGTTATCTAGATGAAGGCATTATTGAAATATCGCCTCGCCCCTCTAATGAAAAAATTAGCGGGGCAACCGTTGATGTTCGTCTTGGTAATTCTTTCCGTATCTTCCGAGAACATTCCACGCCTTATATTGATGTGAGTGGCCCTCGTGAAGCCGTTACTGCTCAACTTGATAAAGTGATGAGTGAAGAAATTATTATTGAAGAAGGCGAAGCATTTTTTCTTCATCCGGGGGAATTAGCACTTTCGGTGACACTTGAGTCGGTTAAATTACCTTCTAATATGGTCGGCTGGTTAGATGGTCGTTCATCATTAGCGCGTTTGGGGCTTATGGTCCATGTAACCGCTCATCGTATTGACCCAGGTTGGGAAGGTCGAATCGTACTTGAATTCTTCAATGCAGGGAAATTGCCATTAGCTTTGCGTCCTAATATGGCAATTGGTGCACTCAGTTTTGAAATTCTAAGCGGACATGCTGCCAAACCGTACAATGCTCGTAAAGATGCAAAATACAAAAATCAGCAAAGTGCGGTTTCGAGCCGAATTCATGAAGATAAATGATGTAAAAAAGCGTTAGTTACCACTAACGCTTTTTCATTTACTTTAAGCAAGCATTGCTTGAATTTTCTTTTCAATCCCTTTCGCATCAAGCCCTAACATCTCATAAGCTTCTTGCTGAGTCGCTTGAGGGACAAAGTAGTCTGGAATCCCAAGCATCATAAGCGGTTTAATTTTGCCAATAGATTGCAAATATTCATTGACCGCACTTCCTGCGCCACCTTGAATTGCATTCTCTTCAAGTGTCACAAAATAATCATGATTTTCAGCTAATTCTGCAATCAAACGTTCATCTAATGGTTTAACAAAACGCATATCCACTAACGTATAATCGTATTGTTCTGCAACCGTTTTAGCTTCATTTAATAAGGCACCAAAATTCAGAATAGCAACTTTTTTACCTTCTCGTAAAATACGGCCTTTACCAATTGCTAAAGGATTCATCGGTTGAAGTTCAACTCCTTGAGCATTTCCGCGAGGATAACGAACCGCAACAGGTGTATTTAATGTATAAGCAGTATAAAGCATTTGACGCATTTCATTTTCGTCTGATGGCGTCATAATCGTCATATTTGGAATACAACGCATATAACTTAAATCAAAAGCTCCTTGGTGCGTTTGCCCATCTGCGCCTACAATCCCTGCTCTGTCTATCGCAAAAATCACAGGAAGATTTTGAATCGCAACATCATGAATGAGTTGGTCATAAGCTCGTTGTAAAAAGCTTGAATAAATAGCAACAACCGGTTTATACCCTGCAATAGCAAGCCCTGCTGCAAAAGTCACCGCATGCTGTTCTGCAATCGCCACATCAAAATATTGCTCTGGAAAACGCTTAGAAAATTCAACCATACCCGAACCTTCTCGCATAGCTGGCGTAATACCAATCAACTTGGCATCTTGGGCAGCCATTTCACACAACCAATTACCAAAAATATCTGAATATGTCGGGACATTTTTTGCTTTTGGCAATTGTCCGCTTGCCGGGTCAAATTTCGGTACGCCATGGAAGCCTATTGGGTCGTTTTCTGCCGGAGTATAACCTTTGCCTTTTTTAGTACGAATATGTAAGAACTGCGGGCCTTTTAGCTCACGCATATTACTTAACGTTTTGACTAATTCTTCAATATTATGCCCATCGACAGGACCGATATAATTAAAGCCAAGCTCTTCAAAAAGTGTACTTTCCGGCGAGAAAATAACACCTTTCATATGTTCTTCACTTTTCTTCATAAAGTTCTTGATCGTTGGCACTTTATCAAGGATTTTTTTACTGCCATCTCGCACAGTAGTATAAAGTGAACCAGAGAAGATCTGCGCTAAATGGTTATTTAATGCCCCAACGTTCTCAGAGATAGACATTTCGTTATCATTTAAAATAACCAACATATCCGTATGCAATGCCCCTGCATGATTGAGTGCTTCAAACGCCATACCAGCAGTAATCGCACCATCGCCAATCACACAAACCGTTTTACGGCCTGCATTTTCTTTTTCAGCGGCAACAGCAATGCCTAAACCAGCACTAATTGAGGTTGAAGAATGTCCTACGCTTAAGACGTCATAAACACTTTCTTCACGCCAAGGGAATGGATGAATACCGTCTTTTTGGCGAATCGTCTTAATTTGATCGCGACGTCCCGTCAAAATTTTATGCGGATACGCTTGATGTCCCACATCCCAAATCAATTGATCAAAGGGTGTTTGATAAACATAATGTAAAGCGACTGTTAATTCAACAACGCCTAATCCTGAGGCTAAATGACCACTTGATTGACTCACGCATTCAAGTAAGTAAGCACGAAGTTCATCTGCAAGCGGTTGTAATTGTTCTTTATTTAGCAAACGCAAATCTTCAGGCGAGTTGATTTTGCTTAGCAAAGGGTATGTATTTTGCATAAGTATTAAAATCCATAAAAGAGCCGCAATACATCATAAGTCAAAGCCGTATTCATACGGCTTTAACCCAAGAATATATGCTGATTAATTTTTTAGATCTTCAGTTAAGATTGGTTGAATCGTATTTAAAATTTCTTTAACCACACGAGCTTGACCAACAACAAGATTACCTGATTTTAAGTAATCTGTTCCACCGATGAAGTTAGTCACGATAGCACCTGCTTCACGTGCAATGAGTTCACCAGCTGCGCAGTCCCAAGGTTTTAAACCAATTTCAAAGAAACCATCTACACGATTTGCTGCCACATAAGCTAAGTCTAAAGCGGCAGAACCTGTGCGGCGAAAATCTGCTACACCATTATTCATTAAGCCTTCAAGCATATTTAAATGCGCAGGACGATGTTTAGGATTTTTGAAAGGGAAGCCCGTTGCAAGTACTGTACCGTCTAAATCACGGCGAGAAGTATCTACACGTAAAC
Source organism: Actinobacillus porcitonsillarum (assembly GCF_003101015.1). Classification (NCBI taxonomy): domain Bacteria; kingdom Pseudomonadati; phylum Pseudomonadota; class Gammaproteobacteria; order Pasteurellales; family Pasteurellaceae; genus Actinobacillus; species Actinobacillus porcitonsillarum. Next base: position 1,855,495 of record NZ_CP029206.1, read on the forward strand.
GGAATTCGTTTAGTTTAGCACCTTCTCCACGAACGGCGGTAAAGAGTTCATTACGAATAGGATCGTAAACTACCCCTACTGTTGTACGATTATTTTCACGAATCGCAATCGACACACAGAAATGAGGTAAACGTTTAACGAAGTTTGTTGTGCCATCTAATGGATCAATTACCCATTGTACACTGCTATTTTCGCCTTCAAGTAAACCAGATTCTTCCCCAATAATCACATGATCAGGGTATGATTTACGAATAACCTCAATAATTGCCGCTTCTGCCGCTTTATCAATTTCAGTTACATAATCATTTGTACCTTTACGAGCAACTTCCATATCTTGAGGCGCTTGCTCATAACCTTTTGCAATAATATTTCCTGCTTTTCGTGCAGCACGAATAGCAATGTTTAACATTGGATTCATATATTTCCACCAGATTTTAAAGAACAGAAAGAGCGAGGATTATAATCAAAATAAACCAATAAAGAAACTGTAAGCGGGTATTTTTCCATAAAGATTTACGAAAATAGGCACAATGATGTGCCTATTTAAGCCTCAAATTGAAGGTTTAAAGTAAACCGGCTTGTTTTAATGCCGCTAATACTTTTGGTTGAGCTTCTTCTGAAAGCGTTGTAAGCGGTAAGCGTAAAGTTGGCTCACTAATTAAACCCAGTTTATAAGCGGCCCATTTCACAGGGATTGGATTTGCTTCTACAAATAAATCATGATGCAGTGCCATTAAACGCTGGTTAATCACTTCAGCTTCATCAAATTTACCGGCTAAAGCTAATTCACACATTCTTGCCATATCTGCTGTCGCAACGTTATTTGTTACCGAAATCACGCCTTGTCCGCCTAGTTTCATGGATTCCAGACCCGTTGCATCATCACCACTTAAGAAAATAAAGTCATCACCGGCAAGTTGTTTAATGAGAGGCAAACGGCTTAAATCGCCGGTAGCTTCTTTAACGCCCACAATATTTTCAATTTTAGCTAAACGACCAATCGTTTCAGGTTTTAAATCACTTCCTGTTCTACCCGGTACGTTATATAAAATTTGAGGTAAATCGGTTGATTCCGCAATCGCTTTATAATGTAAATACATTCCTTCTTGGGTTGGCTTATTGTAATAAGGTACAACACTTAAACAACCTGCCACACCACTATTTGCAAGTAATTTCGTCATGGTAACCGCTTCACTTGTTGCATTCGAGCCAGTTCCTGCGATAACAGGAATTCGACCATCTGCAAATTCAACGGTTTTCTTGATGACTTTTACATTTTCATCAATGCTTAAAGTGGTTGACTCCCCTGTTGTTCCCACTGAAACAATAGCGTGCGTCCCCGCCTTAACATGATGTTCAACTAAATTTTTAAGTTCTGCATAATTCACTTCCCCGTGTGTCATTGGGGTAATGAGGGCTACGATACTACCGTGAAATAAAGGCATTGCCATAATCTACTCCTGTGCTCTTATTCTTATGTGCATACTGCTGATAGATTGCAAAATTACATAAAAATATGCAAGTACTTTTTTATAAAAAAGCAAAAAAGAAAAGTATGTTGTTAGATAATATTTATTTTTTTGATAAAAAATCTGCATCCTATTCACTAGACTAGTCTAATGCGTGAGATGCAGATTTTACCTTTTCTCTTAGGTTAGAATTTACTTAGAGTTTTGGACCTGCGGCAATAAGTGCTTTACCTTCCTCGTTAGTTGCATATTGCTCAAAGTTTTTCACAAAGCGACCCGCTAAATCTTCCGCTTTTGCTTGCCATTGAGCTTTATCTGCATAAGTATCACGAGGGTCTAAAATTGCAGGATCTACACCCGGTAATGCTTTTGGAATTGCCAAATCAAAAATTGGTAGTGAACCCATTTCTGCTTTTTCAATTGAGCCATCTAAGATCGCATCAATAATGCCACGTGTATCTTTAATTGAAATACGTTTACCAGTACCGTTCCAACCTGTATTCACGAGATAAGCTTCCGCACCGGATGCTTCCATACGTTTAACCAAAACTTCTGCATATCTGGTTGGGTGTAGCGATAAGAACGCTTTACCAAAACAAGCTGAGAATGTTGGTGTTGGTTCTGTAACGCCACGCTCGGTACCGGCTAATTTTGCCGTAAATCCTGATAAGAAGTAGTATTTCGTTTGTTCAGGCGTTAATTTTGATACCGGCGGTAAGACACCAAAAGCATCAGCGGTTAAGAAAATCACTTTTTTCGCATGACCTGCTTTTGAAACCGGCTCCACAATATTATCAATATGATAAATCGGATAAGATACACGTGTATTTTCGGTTTTAGATTTATCATCAAAGTCAATAGAACCGTCATCACGCACAACTACGTTTTCTAATAACGCATCACGGCGAATTGCTCGGTAAATATCCGGTTCGTTTTCTTCTGATAAGTTGATTGTTTTTGCATAGCAACCACCTTCGTAGTTGAATACGCCTTCATCGTCCCAGCCGTGTTCATCATCACCAATTAATTTACGTTTTGGATCTGTTGAAAGTGTTGTTTTACCGGTTCCTGATAGACCAAAGAACACCGCAACATCGCCATCTTCGCCTACATTAGCTGAACAGTGCATTGAAGCAATATCTTTAAATGGTAAAAGGAAGTTCATCATTGAGAACATACCTTTTTTCATCTCGCCACCGTACCAAGTACCGCCGATAAGTTGAATCGCTTCGGTTAAGTTGAAGGCAACAAAGTTTTCAGAATTCAAGCCTTGCTCTTTCCAATTTGGATTGGTAACTTTAGAACCATTCATTACCACAAAATCCGGTTGGAAATCTTTTAGCTCTTCTTCGGTCGGGCGAATAAACATATTTTTCACAAAATGCGCTTGCCACGCAACTTCAGTAATAATTCGAACCGCTAAACGATGACGAGGGCTAGCACCACAAAACGCATCAATCACAAACAAACGTTTATTCGATAATTGATGAGTAACGAGATCTTTTAAACTTTGCCATGTGGTTTGTGTCATCGGTTTATTGTCATTTTTTACTTCATCCGATGTCCACCAAACGTGATCTTTTGTTGTTTCATCATAAACGATGTATTTATCTTTTGGAGAGCGTCCCGTAAAAATCCCCGTATCCACAGCAACCGCACCGGAGGTCGTTAAACGGCCTTTCTCAAACCCTTCTAAATTAGGGTTCATCTCCTCTTCAAATAATTGTTCGTAACTCGGATTGCGGACAATCTCTTTTACATTTGTAATTCCTAATTGTGCAAGTTCTTGTTCAAGACGGTTTAACATAGCATCACCTCATTTGAATAAAAATTAAGATTTAACAACTGAGCCGATTGTAACGATTTTTCTTATAAAAAAATGCCAACTACTTCACATTTTTAGAAAGTGAGTCAATTATTTTTATTCAACTGTACGATAAAACAACACCCTCAACGCTTGAAAGTTTTTCTTTTTTGGCAAAATAACGGTAAAATTCAACCGCTTATATTCTTTAATATGTAACAGGACATAAAATGCGTTTATTAATTGTATTTTTAATCGGTTTATTGAGTTTTTTTCAATATAGTTTTTGGTTTGGTAAAAATGGTTGGTCCGATTATCAAGAAGCCACAGCAGAAGTTGCTCAGCTAAAAAAAGAACATGAGAAACTAACCGCTCGTAATGAACTGATTGAAGCCGAAATTCACGATTTAAAAACAGGCGTAAATGCATTAGAAGAACGAGCCCGGCTTGAACGAGAAATGGTTAAATCGGATGAAGTCTTTTATCGCATCGTACCTCGTTCCGGGCAATAAGGAGAGAATATGAGTCGCCAAATTGTTGCAGTAATTCCTGCTTCAGGCATTGGTAGCAGAATGAATGCCCCTCTGCCAAAACAGTACTTACCTTTATTGGGTAAAACGATTTTAGAGCACACCGTTTCTCTTTTTTTAGAACATCATCAAATAGATAAAATTGTTATCGCCGTTTCTGCCGAAGATAGCTATTATCAGGCATTAGATTTGTTACGTTCACCCAAAATTCAATTCGTTTTAGGGGGAGAGACACGAGCACATTCCGTATTTAATGCGCTACAAACCATTGATGAAGATGCTTGGGTTTTAGTACATGATGCCGCTCGCCCGTGTCTCAAGCGGTCTGATTTAGATAAACTTTTGCAAATCACGAATGAGCAAGGTGCAATTCTCGCAACCCCTGCTATTGATACCATGAAACGAGCTGAAAATGGCGTGATTTCTCATACTGAAGATCGCTCTACGCTTTGGCATGCACTCACACCACAGTTTTTCCCTGTAAAACTATTAAAACATGCGCTACATCATGCTTTTGAGAAAGGGGAATCGGTCACAGATGAAGCTTCTGCAATGGAATTGATGGGATATCATCCCCTACTCATTGCCGGCAGAAGCGATAATTTAAAAATTACTCGACCAGAAGATCTGGCTCTTGCAGAGTTCTATTTAACGCATTCAACTGAATAAGAGGATAATAACATGATTAGAATTGGTCACGGTTTTGATGTTCACGCATTTGGGCAAAATCGTCCGCTCATGATTTGTGGTGTAGAAGTGCCATATCATACTGGTTTTATCGCACATAGCGATGGCGATGTTGCGCTGCACGCTTTAACCGATGCGCTCCTTGGGGCTGTCGCATTAGGCGATATTGGTAAGTTATTTCCAGACACCAATATGCAATATAAAAATGCCGATAGCCGTAAATTATTGATTGAAGCCTACCGTCAAGTTCGAGAACAAGGCTATAAAGTAGGCAATGTTGATATCACAATCATTGCCCAAGCACCTAAAATGCGCCCTTATATCGATCAAATGCGTCAAACGATTGCCGATGATTTACAATGCGATGTGATGCAAGTGAATGTAAAAGCAACAACCACTGAAAAACTGGGTTTTACCGGCAGAGGCGAAGGTATTGCGTGTGAGGCGGTTGCCCTATTAGTAAAAAAATAAGAATGCTTATTTTATCAGCATTCTTATTTTAAGGGCTTGCCTTATCCTAAAATTTCACTATAATTGCAAGCCTTACGTTTATATTAAGCGTAATCCTATGGGGGTGTTATTGGTTCCTCGCAACGGTGTTCAGCTTACTAGGTCAGGTTCGGAAGAAAGCAGCCAGAGTTGAAATTTCTGTGTGCCGAGGGGTGCTGGTAACACCCCCACCTTTTGTCTACTATTCCCTAAACTAAAGTTATCTCTTATTTATCAGCTTGCTCTAACTTCAAGCCCGCAGCAGCATTGGCTTCTGCCAAGACTACTTGTAAGGAATCTCCGCTAGATGCTGAAACAGCTGCAGCAAAAGCGCCTTCAACTAAAGCAGCATAGCTAATTACCACATTTTTTGCCATCTCAGGATCAAGTAAATCAATAGCTATTTCTGCACTTAAAATAGCACTTCCAAGATCAACAAAAATGATAACGCCATCAGATGAATAAACTTCTTCTACGGCGGCCATAATCTTGGTTGCATCAGTTCCAATAGGATTATTTAGGTCATCAATTCCTGCTGCCACAGCAATTTTACAACCATGTCCTGCCATTTGACGGGTAATTTCTGCAACACCCTCTGCCAATTTCTCGCTATGAGAAACCAGTACTAAATTTACCATTTTACGCTCCTATTTTACTGCATCATACAAGGCTCTTAAAATATAAGTAGTCGAAGTTGCACCTGGATCTTGATGCCCTACACTACGTTCACCTAGATAACTTGCCCGACCTTTTTTTGCAATCATAGGTATCGTTGTGGCTAAACTGTCTTCTGCTTTTTTAACCGCACTTTCAAGCAATTGTGTAATAGTCTGCGATTGTTCTGATATTTCTAATTCTGCTAAAACAGGTAACCAAACATCACACATTGTCTTATCGCCTATTTCTGCTCGCCCACGGGCAATAATACCATCAACGCCGTTTTTAAGAATAGCGACAAGATCTTCTGGAGAAAGGTTTTCTTTTCCTATTGCATATTGTGAGCCTTTTATAAACAAGGTTCCATACAGTGGTCCACTTGCGCCCCCCACTTGTGAAAGCAAGGTCATTCCTACTGTTTTTAAAATAGTGCCGATATCCTTATCCGTTACCGTAGCAACTTTTTCCATTGCTTTACTAAAACCTCGTTGCATATTTAAACCATGATCGCCATCACCAATAGCTGTATCCAATTGGGTTAAATAATCACGTTGTTCACTCATAATTTGACTACAATTTTCAAGCCATTTTAATACTTGCGATTTTGTTATACTCATTACACATTTCCTTCCGAATAATTATTTTAAGGGGAATATCCCCTACATCATTATGCTCCCCAACGTAATGCCGGTGTAACTACTGGAGCATCCCATAATTCAAGAACTGAATCATCAACTTTAAGTAATGTAATTGAAATACCTTGCATATCTAATGATGTACAAAAAGAACCTATCAACTTACGCTCAATTTTCAAACCAAAGGTTGTTGCGACTTGCTCAAGTTTATTGTACACACCATAAAGCTCTGACAATGGAACTGCTCCTAGATTATTAACCAATGCGATAACACGATCTCCTTTTTGTAATGCTTTTTTGCTATCTTGCACTTCAATCCATTGGTTATTCTCACTATCCCAGCGGCGAACTGTACGTTCATAATCTCCATGAGCAATTAATGTATCGAACATTTCAGATACCGTGTTATCTAAATTTATAAATTCACGACGTTCAATCCCTGGTTCACCATGAATACCTACACCAAATTCCATTTCATTTTCAGCAAGAGTAAATGATGGTTTTCCCGCAGCCGGAACAGTGCAAGCACCAAGAGCGATACCAATTGAATGCCCAGCATTATTAAGCTGATAACCTAACTCGGCTAATTGGGTTAATGAATATCCTCTTTCGGCAGCTGCTCCCAATAATTTTTCTAAAATGACGGTATTAGCGACACCTCGGCGACCTGCAGTATAAAGGCTATCTTTAACTGCAACATCATCATCAACTAACACCGTAGCAACTTTTACTCCACTGTCCGCTAATAATTCTGTCGCAGTTTCAAAATTTAAAACATCGCCCGTATAATTTTTAATAAGTAGTAATACACCTTCTCCACTATCAACTTTTAGAGCACATTCAAACATTTGATCTGGCGTTGGAGATGTAAATATTGCCCCTGGGCAAGCACCATCTAACATACCTTTACCAACAAAGCCTGCATGCATAGGTTCATGTCCACTCCCACCACCAGAAATTAATGCGACCTTACCAGTGACCGGAGCATCCGCTCGACATACATAAACTGGTTCCATATTCAGTACTAAATCTGAATGAGCTTTGGCTAAGCCTTGTAATTGTTCATTTAATACCGTTTCCACAGAATTAATTAATTTTTTCATAAATTTTTCCTTTGTTTTAGTTAATTAAAGATGAATGCAATTTAGCAAAATTAAAACCATATTTCTGTTAACTAAGTCACAAAATAAAAAATCATAATAGGAATCTCAAAAAAAAGGTTAAAGCCTTTGATAAGGCTTTAACCTACTTTTTATCAACAAATTTCGATGACTTTATCTATTCTCCACCTTTCTGTTCAGCTTTAGGTAAACGATATAACTGGTTTTTATATAGATAACTACCTAATAACGCATGCGCTAACGCCTCTTTTTTCTGCTCTTCCGGCAGATCTTTTGCGATCAGTTTTTCATTGGCTTTGTCATATTGATAGCCTTCAGTTGGTAAATTTGGACGCATTACGATAACGTCATTATTCCCTTTTAGCATCGCTTGAGTACCATCATACTGCATAATCGCACGATCTGGGTTAACATTTTTAGTCAAATCATAGCCAATCATTGGATATTCGCCACTTACTCCGGCAAGAGAAAGTAAGGTTGTAGGAATATCAATTTGGCTCACTAAACGATTATCACGTTTTGCTTCAATCCCCTCGCCTAAAAATAGCCCAGGAATACGGAAATGTTTAATTGGCACAAGATGATCGCCCGCCGCTCGTGAGTCATGATCGGCTATGATTAAAAAGAGCGTATCTTTCCAATAATTCGATTTTTTCGCTAAATTGAAGAAATGCCCTAACGCATAATCAGCATATTTTGCCGCATTATTACGGGTTTGTTTAGGCTGTTCATAAAGTTCGATTTTTCCATCTGGGAATTCAAATGGGTCGTGATTGCTTGAACTAAAGACTAAGCTAAAAAATGGCTTGCCCTCTTGTTGTAACTGCGTGAAGGTTTCATTGGCTTTATCAAATAAATCCTCGTCACTCATACCCCAAGTCGCTTTAAATTTCGGATTGACATAATCTTTTTCATCAATAATGCGGCTGAAGCCATTTCCATAGAAGAAACTTGCCATATTATCAAAGTGCTTTTCACCACCATAAATGAATGAGGTGTCATAACCTTGACGGCGTAATAATTCCGCAATACTAAAGAAGTTATTTTGGCTCTTCGTTAATTTGACGACAGCACGAGCCGGTGTCGGCGTAAACCCTGTCGTAACGGCCTCAATACCACGCACTGAACGTGTACCTGTAGCATAGAGATTTTCAAATAACCAACCTTCTTTTGCTAAATGATCAAAGTTAGGAGTGAGTGGTTTTCCGCCTAAGGTACCAACAAATTGCGCCCCTAAACTTTCTTCCAAAATAATCACGATATTTTTAGGTTTTCCCTGATAAGTCGCTTGGTTATAAGTAAGCGTTGGGATCTCTTTTGAAATATAATCACTCGCCGGTCTGCCTCGTGCATTCTTGACACGTTCAAACATCTCTTCTTCAGACATTTTGCCGTATTGTTCCGAGGACTTTTCTTCATCTTTTAATTGTTGAACAGCATATAAAACAGAATATCCGGAACTCAACACTAAAGAATTCACTAATGGATCACTTGAAAATGCAACCATCGCAGGATTGATACCACGATGAGCAAAGCTTGAACGCCCACCGACAAAAACTAAAGCCGCCACCAATAAACCAATTAATGGACGAAATTTCCAATTAGGGTAACGGATATGTTGAACCGCCCAACCCGATAATTTCCAGTAAATGACGATCGAAAGCGCCAATACAACGAAGCTAATAATAACCGCCGTCAAATGTCCATTGATTAACATCGTTGCGACTTCTTTCGGGCTGACCAAATACTCAATAAATAAACGATTTGGACGTAAGTCAAAAGTTTCAATAAAGTTCGGTGTAGCCACTTCCATAAATAAAATGAAAATAGAACCTAAGGTTAGCCAAATGCGTAAGATGATTTGCCACACTTTTCCTAATGTATTTTGATTTAAAAACAGTGCAGTAAATAATGCAGGAATACCAAAAAGCCAGCAAAGAGCAGAAACATCTATGCGTAGCCCTTGTAAGAAAAGTTGAACCCAACCATCTACGGCTGAAACACGTTCAGATTGCCATAATGCCAATCCTAAACGAGAAATAAACAGAACGATCAAGTTGACCGCAAAGAAAAACAACACCGGAAAGAGAATAAAACGGTGAGGCGACTTATTTGATTGCTGCATAGCAACTCCAGAAGGAAATAAAGAAAAGAAAGCCCAAATTCATGTTGTGTTGAAATAGGTTTAAACCGACATAAATTCAGCATTTAAGGCACTCTTTTTACCTGAAAGTTCCTACTTTTTCAAACAGTATTTCACTGAACAAATAAAACAAGCGGTTAAAAATCAAAAGGTATTTGCAAATCCTTTTCCCGAACGGTAAACTTTTCATTATTTTTTACTTTTATCATCATTATGGCAAAGAAACCTACTCCAGATTTTGAAAGCACTTTAAAAGAACTTGAAGCAATTGTTAATCATTTAGAGGCGGGCGATCTTCCTTTAGAAGAAGCTTTAAATGAATTTGAAACAGCCGTTAAGTTAGTCCAACAAGGTCAAGAACGTTTACAAAATGCAGAACAGCGTATTCAGATTCTCCTCAATAAAAACGAGCAAGCGGATTTAGTAGATTATGAATAACGAGTATGAACTAAAAACCGATCTCGTTACATTTCAGCAACGAGTAAATCAATTTATTGAGCAAGAATTAAAGCAATACTCCGCCTACCATTCTCCATTGATTGATGCGATGGCTTATGCGGTCTTGCTTGGTGGGAAACGTGTTCGCCCCTTTTTAATCTATGCAACAGGGCGAATGTTAGGTGTTTCACTTGAGGCGCTAGACCATTCTGCAGCGGCCATGGAGTCTATTCACGCATATTCATTGGTTCATGATGATCTTCCTGCTATGGATGATGACAAACTTCGCCGAGGTAAGCCGACTTGTCATATCACTTTTGATGAAGCAACGGCGATTTTAGCTGGGGATTCTCTACAAACCTTTGCTTTTGAGTTAATCGCAAAAGATCCGTTCTTAACAGATTTACAAAAAGTCAAACAAATTCAATCGCTTGCACAAGCAGCCGGTGCTAGAGGTATGTGTTTAGGGCAAAGTTTGGATTTAATTTCTGAAAATAAAGCGATTTCACTTTCTGAATTAGAGTTAATTCATCGGAATAAAACAGGTGCTCTGATTGTTGCCTCTGTACTTATGGGTTTCAATCTTTCTGATTACGCACGAGATGAAAAAATTAAAAATGCACTTGAGTGCTATGCAAAAGCAATTGGTTTAGCATTCCAAGTGCAAGATGATATTTTAGATGTCATTGGCGATACGGATAAAATTGGTAAAACCGCAGGTTCGGATGAATCACTGAATAAAAGCACCTACCCTAAACTATTGGGGCTAGAAGGTGCAATGGAAAAAGCACAGAGTTTATATCAAACCGCATTAGAGGCTTTAGATGAACTTCCTTTTGATACGCGAGCATTAAAAGCATTAGCGCATTTTATTATTCAGCGAGAAAGCTAATTCCTTATATCCATGAATAAGGGCAGATCAGAATCTGCCCTTTTTTTAATCATACAAACTACGATCGGTTTCATTAGGTCGTGTTTTAAATCGGCGATGTAGCCACATATATTGTTCTGGCGCCTGCATAATTTCTTTTTCAATCAATTGATTCATTTTTATCGCCGTACTTATTTCATCATCGCAATGACTAAAATCAACAGCAGCACTAATTTTTACCGTATAGCCAGAGAAATCAGCATGTCGAATCGGAGAAAATGGAACTACTACGGTATTCGGCGTTGATTTTAATAACATACGGGTTCCTGCCGTTGTACAAGCCTCTTTTACCGCAAAGAACGGTACAAATACGCTGTTTTTACGCCCATAATCATGATCAGGTGCATACCAAATCGTTTCTCCTGCCTTCAATGCTTTAATCATTCCACGTAAATCATTACGATTAAGCATCGCTTTATTTGAACGTATCCGTCCTCTAAATTGAATCCAATCTAACAAAGGGTTATCGTTAGGACGATAGACACCAACGCCTTGGTGATGTAAACCAACAATTCTCGCCCCTAATTCTAAAGTTAAGAAATGCACCCCAACAAACAGAATGCCCGTTCCTTCCGGATAATTTTTGAGGTGTTCCAATCCCTCTACTTTCGACCATTTTAAAATACGTTTATCCGACCAAAACCACGCCATTCCCGTTTCAATAATTGCCATGCCAACCGATTCAATATTTTTCGTTAAGATATGTTGAATCTCAGCATCTGAATAATGCGGAAAGCAGAGTGCTAAATTGCGTTGTGCAATACGTAAGCGGCGTTTCCCAAAGCCTAGTGATGCAAATAATTTACCTAAGCCTTTGCCAATCAAAACTAAAACAGGATATGGTAAGCAAAGGATAGTTCTAAAAACCGCTAACCCAATCCATAATCCCCAAAATTTGGGCGATAAAAAGTGCCATTGAAATGGCGGGAGTTGTTTTTTATTTTCCATATATACGATTTCTCATCAATATCACGGGGTAATTATAGCCAAAAAAGGGATAAAAAAGTATAAAAGTGTTAAGTGGATCACAAATTTGAAAATTATTTGAAAATTACTCTTGAATTATTGGAGCAAAAGGCATATTTTTGGAGTAAAGGAAAACACAATCAACTCAAAAAGAGGAAAACGTTATGTCACTCAATATCTCTAGTAAACAAATGGAAGTAACCCCTGCAATCCGTACCCATATTGAGGAACGTTTAGCAAAACTCGACAAATATCACACTCAACTAATCAATCCACATTTTATGATTCACAAACAACCCAATAGTTATGAGGTTGAAGCCACAATTGGTAGCCCTTTAGGCGATTTAATTGCAAAAGCTGTTAATGAAGATTTATATAATGCAATCAATGAAGTGGAGAAAAAATTAGAATCACAATTGATTAAACTTAAAGAGAAAAAAGAACATTAATTTTCACTAAATAAAATAAAAGCCAAACGGAGCAAAATCTGTTTGGCTTTTTTGCTAATTATTTTCTAAAAAGAGGGGCCCAAGCTCCCCTTTTGGCAATCCAAAATGTTCCGGATAATGTACATCTACCAGATACAACCCTTCGGCTTTTGCTGTTGGAGCAGCTAACGTACGATCTTTTTGTTCTAATAACCACTTAATCCACTCAGGAGGCTGATTTCCTTGCCCTACCTCGATCAAACTGCCAACGATATTTCGCACCATATGATGAACAAAAGCATTCGCTTGAATATCCACAATAATATAAGCCCCCAATCGACTTACATTTAGATGGTGGATATTTCGCCACGGTGTATGCGATTGACATTTTGCTGCCCGAAAAGAGGAAAAATCATTCTCTCCCAATAAATATTGCCCAGCTTCGTGCATTTTCTCGTGATCTAAATCCACGTGATAATGTGAAACACCTTTCGGCAAAATCGCTGAACGTAATTTGCGATTAAAAATAATATAACGATAACGGCGGGCTGTTGCACTAAAACGGGCATGAAAATCCTCAGGGACTTCTACCGCCCACTTCACGGCAATATCATCAGGCAAATGCGCATTGGTGCCGAAACACCAAGCTTGTAGAGGACGCTTCGCCTCCGTTTCAAAATGGACAACTTGCCCTGTACCATGTACACCGGAATCCGTTCGTCCTGCACAAAAAACCTCAATAGGCGAATTCGCCACAATGGATAAGGCTTCTTCTAATTTTTGCTGAACACTCTCAACACTCTCTTGTCGTTGCCAGCCAAAATAGCGACTGCCATCATATTCAATGCCTAATGCAATCTTCATTTTGTAAAAAATCTTTAAAAATAGACCGCTTATTTATTGATAAGCGAAAGAAACTCTTTGCGTGTTTCACGATCTTCTAAGAATACGCCACCGAAAGCGGAAGTAACGGTATAGCTATTTGTATCCTTCACGCCTCGACATTTCACACAGAAATGCGTTGCTTTCACATAAACCGCCACATCTTCTGTTTCTAAAATGGTTTGGAACGCCGTTAAAATTTGCTCGGTAAAGCGTTCTTGCACTTGTGGACGTTGTGCAAAGAACTGTACAACACGGTTAATTTTAGATAAACCGATAACCCATTTTTTAGGGTAATAAGCCACTGCAACTTTGCCATCAATCGTCACAAAATGATGCTCACAGGTTGAGGTAAGGGTAATATCATCAACCAACACCATTTCACTTACTTTCATACGGTTTTCGATATTCGTAATTTTCGGGAAGGTCGCATAATCCAATCCGCTAAAAATCTCATCAACATACATTTTAGCTAATCGCTGCGGCGTTTCCTCTAGGCTATCATCGCTTAAATCCAACCCAAGTAATTCCATCACGGAACGAAAGTGAGCTTGAATTTCAGCTCGGCGAGTCGATTTATCTTTAGTTAAGGCAATCGTTGGGGTCTCAATCCCTTTTGCAATAAGTGCTTTACGAACTTTTTGTGCTTCTTCTGAAATCGGTGAGATCGTTGTCATTTGGTTTCCTCTCAATTTAAGCGAAAGATTCTAACAAATTGACATCAAAAAAAATAGCTCTAAAATCTAGTAATCCCCTTTAAACATATAAGAACATAGAAGAATAACAATGATTTATTACCATTTTAATCAAACGTTGGTTTCAAAAACCCATCAATCCGTTCTTGAATCCCTGTTTAATCAGCAAGATTTCACACATTCCGAACGTTTACTTGGCTTTTCAAAAGGAAGAGGAACTGCTTGGTTTTTAAATACACAAGCAGAGTTAGGTATCAATATTGTCTTACGCCATTATTATCGTGGCGGGTTATTTGGGAAGATCGTAAAAGATCATTATCTGTTCCGTGGAATCAAACAAACTCGTGCTTATCAAGAATTTGAGTTGCTTCAAAAAATGTATAATTGGGGCTTGCCAGTTCCTCGTCCAGTGGGAATTCAAATCAAGAAGTCCATATTTTGCTACCAAGCCAACATCATGATCGAGAAAATTGAACAGACTCAAGATTTAAGCAAATTACTCCAAAAACAGGCTTTATCTGCGGAACAATACCAACAAATCGGGCAACTTATTCGCCAACTACACAACAAGCAAATTCATCATTCTGATCTTAACATTCACAATATTTTGCTCGATAGTGCAGAAAATTTTTGGCTGATTGATTTCGATAAATGCCATGTAGAACAAGGCGATGAATGGAAAAAGGATAACCTCAACCGCTTACTTCGTTCATTCCGTAAAGAAAAAGGACGATTAAATATCCTGTTTAATGAAACTGATTGGGAAAATCTACTAAAAGGCTATCATGCTTAATTCTAGACCTCTTAGTTTTTAAACTAAGAGGTTTGCATTATCGCTTAAAAATATGACCGCTTGTTGTTTCAATAAAGCTACTATGTAAAAGCAATATCCCCATGATCATTAAAATAAAGCCGATTCCCCATTTCAACATCACGGCATATTGTTGCGTTGTTCGGTGTGATAAATACCAATGACTTAGCGTTACTGCCTTTTGTCTTGCCCAAACCACTAATAATGCAAAAAGCGTGAGGGTAAGCCCTGTCCCTACTGCCATAACAATAGCAGACAACATGCCCCACCAATAAATATTCAACGTATAAGAAAGAAAAAGAACTAAAATCGCCCCCGAACAAGGTCTTGCACCGATACTCAAAACGAGTAAGAGTTGTGTTTTCCAATTCGTTGCTTTTTGCATTTGTGACTGCGAAGGCAGGTGTTGATGACCACAACTACAACTTTCAGAAGATGGATGATGTATATGCGTAAGCGGTCGAATTTGCGTGATTTTTTGCATCGGTTTCGCAGCATGAATTTTAAAAGCCACTTGTGTTTTTCGTCTAGCACGCCATGCTGAATAACACCAATAGCTACCCAAAACAATCATCACGAAAAAACTCACTCGTTCAACCCATTGCAAAGTAACATTAAAATAGGTTCGAGATAACGTAAAGGCGACGACAATAATCGATACCAAAATAATGGCGACAACGCCCTGCACGAGAGATGCCCCTAAACTCATTTGAACTGCTTGGCGTAATTTAGTTTGCTCTAAAGAGAGATAACTGGTTAAAATAAATTTGCCATGTCCTGGTCCTACGGCATGGAAAATGCCATAGAGAAAGCTAATCAATACCAAGGTTACACCCGCTTTTCCTTGTTGCTGGCTTAATTGATTTAGCGCACCGGATAGCTGTAAATTAAAGCTCTTTTGCCATTCCATGACCTGATAAAGTAAATAAGGGTAAAGCCAATATCCTCCTACAAGAAGTAAGAGAGCAACAATGCCCCAATTAAACCATTTGGGCTGAAATCTTATTTGCATGTCATACTTACCTTTTGAGCAAAATGGCGACCGAGTGAACCATCTTCCGGTGTTTGATCTTTATCTAAACCTGAAGCATATTGTTTCAATGAATTATCCACTTTAGGCTGAATTAACTGGATTTGACAATTCGGGTCAGTCATGGCGAGTTCTTTTTCACTATTATATTCCATTCCCATATAGTAAGTCGGCTCATAGGTCATCAGAACAGTAGGTAGCTCACCTAATTGTTGCGGTTTTTCCAAATAAAACTTCACGGTAAAAATAATGCGATTATTTTTAATCTCAAAAGCATAATCTTCAGGCTTATCCGTAAATTTAATCAAATCATTTTTTTGATTATATAAGTAACTGAAGTAATGCTCTTCTTTTGCCGTTTCTATCATCTCATTCAAAATGGTGGATTTGGTTTTATCCGGTCTATCGCTTGCTTGCAATTCATAAATTAACGTACTTGAAGCGATTTCATCTAATGTCCAGTCCATTTGAAAGCCTGTTAATGTTTTATCATTCACTAACGCTTTCGTTTTCAGATCAACAAAAGAGTGAGGGTGTGCCCAAAGCGATACGGAAAATAGGCTTAAAAGAGAAAAAAGAATATATTTCATAACAGTTACAAAAGAAAAGATACAAAAAAGCGAACCGTTAAAAACGATTCGCTGGAATAAGATGAGTTGGTCGATAAGCCGAGTTCTGTCGTGGACAATCATTCCTCTAGGCGTACATTCACACATACGCTCAAGCAACCTACCCGAATCCTGAGCGGGCCACTCATTGGATTCCTATTTGGTCTTGCTACGAGTGGAGTTTACCGTGCCGTGAAATGTTACCACTCACGCGGTGCGCTCTTACCGCACCCTTTCACCCTTACCAGCCGAAACTGGCGGTCTACTCTCTGTTGCACTAGTCGTAGGCTCACGCCTCCCAGACGTTATCTGGCACTCTGCCCTGTGTAGCTCGGACTTTCCTCTCGTTTACTTGTCCCACTAGGTCGTATTACTACGGTTAAGGGCTTCAATAAACCAGCGATTGTCTAACCAACTCGGGCACAAGTATAACGCATTTGTCCTTTGTTGGAAAGCCACGTTTAATTCGAAGAAACGATGATAAGTTGAATTTCTCCCTTATTTTCTCGCTTTTCCTTCAATATTAGCCCCATTTCCTCGCATAACAATTCAAAATCACGAATATCACTTTGTTTGTTGAGCCGAAAAAGCGCTTGAACATGAGAAGGAAGCTGTTTCAACGCACAGCGAGCCATCACTAATGGAACAGGGCAAAGGTAGCTTCTAAGATCAAACTGTATCATTTCCATAATATTAAACTTGCTTACGTTTTTCATAAGCAAGTTTCTCTTTAGGTTTTACGGCGATTTGCCATTACCTGCCCGATTTCACTCAATTTTTCGGCTGAAATATATTGGCGACCGAGTTCAAATAACGGCTCTTCTAGTGCAATATGCAAATCGTAGCCGGAAATAAACCGCTTGATCAATTCTGGTTCTATCTCCACAATTTCATCGTTAATCAATGCTGTCAATTGAGCAGAAAGAGCATCCCAGTTTTGATGCAAATGAATATGTTGCGCTTCCAGCTCATCAATTTGCGTTTGCGCCTCAGGGTAAACCGCAAGCAAAGCAGGGAAAAAATCAAGTTCTTCATCTTCATGATGAAGAGGAGCTGATAAATTAAAATAATTCAAAATTTGCTGAACATCATTTTTTACGATCTGATTTACACCATTTTGCGTTAAATAATCCGGTAAAATTTGAAGCTGTTTACAAAAACGCTTTACCTTACTATGGCAGGCATAAAGCATTTCAATCGGTTCAGCCCAGCTCGCAAACTGTTGTGGAGCCAATTGTTCCATATTTTCTCCTTAGAAAAAAGTGGCGTAAAATACGCCAGCTTTTATTTATTCACCTTTTTGTAAAGGTGGAACCTCTTTACCAATTTTGGCATAAAATTCGACGACAAAATCATCAAAGCGATCTTCTTCAATGGCTTGACGAATTTGTGCCATTAAACGTTGATAATAACGTAAATTATGAATGGTATTTAATCTCGCCCCTAAGATCTCACCGCATTTATCTAAGTGGTAAAGATAGGCTTTCGTATAATTTTTACAGGTATAGCAATCACATTCCGGATCTAATGGCGAAGTATCGCTTTTATATTTCGCATTACGGATTTTCACTACCCCATCACTCACAAACAAATGTCCATTTCGAGCATTTCGTGTTGGCATAACGCAGTCAAACATATCAATACCTCGACGTACACCTTCAACTAAGTCTTCCGGCTTTCCTACCCCCATTAAATAGCGAGGTTTATCCGCAGGCAATAATGGTGTGGTAAATTCTAAAATACGATGCATTTCTTCTTTTGGCTCACCAACGGCTAAACCGCCTACCGCATAACCATCAAAGCCAATATTCACTAGGCCTTCGACTGAAATTTTACGTAATTCTTCGTAAGTACCGCCTTGCACAATGCCAAATAATGCACGGGGGTTTTCTAACTCATCAAAACGATCACGGCTACGTTTTGCCCAACGTAACGACATTTCCATAGAATTTTTGGCATAATCAAAGGTCGCAGGATAAGGAGTACATTCATCAAAAATCATCACAATATCCGAACCTAAATCATATTGGATCTCCATTGATTTTTCTGGAGAAAGGAAGATTTTTTCGCCACTGATTGGATTTTGGAATGTCACGCCTTCTTCTTTAATTTTACGTAATTTACCTAAACTAAAGACTTGGAAACCGCCACTATCGGTTAAAATCGGGCCATGCCATTGCATAAAATCGTGCAGGTCACCGTGCATTTTCATCACTTCTTGCCCTGGGCGGAGCCAAAGATGGAAGGTATTTCCCAGCAAAATTTGAGCACCCGTAGCTGCCACTTCTTCAGGGGTCATGCCTTTTACCGTACCGTAAGTGCCAACCGGCATAAATGCCGGGGTTTCTACGTGAAATTCGCCTTTCGGGCGATTGAACGTCAAACGTCCACGACGAGCATTACCGCTCGTACATTTTAATTCATACTTCATAAAGTTCCTTATAGATAAACAGTCTATAAATACAAGCGGTTAATTTCCGCTATCATTTTACTTAATTAAAAACGAATGCCTGTGCCGAGCCCTAAACCGACGCCTACACCATTCGAACCGCCTCCGGCGTTAATACCGCCAGAAAAACTACAACCTGCTAAAATACCAGCAATAAGCAGGCTGAATAGTATTTTTTTCATATTAAGGTTTCCTTAATTGATCAGAACTTGTTATAGTCCTCATAGTCTAAAGGGTGTTATTTTACCTGTCTTTTAAGCCTAAACCTAATTTTTAGAGAAATCTTTATGAAACTTTTACATAAATTAAGTATTTTACTTTCGATAGGTGTAGTTGCTTCTGTTGCCTCAGCAAATTTATTGAGTATTTCAGAGCAAGAGATCAATCAGTATTTACAAACTCGTGTTGCCGAAAAAGCCCCTTTAGAAGATCAAGTTGGTCTCCCAGGACTTTTTCAACTTAATTATAAATTGCATGATTTAAACACCCGAATTGGACAAACCAGTGAGAAAAAAGTAGAAATCCAAGGGGTTGTTGATGGTATCCTTATCGCAAAAGGGAAAAAATATGATGCGCAAATTACGTTAAATATGGATACCACGCCTTATTACGATCCCGAAAAAGGCGCTCTTTATCTAAAAGATGTGCGTTTATTAAGTTGGAAAGCTTCACCTGAAAAATACCAAGATGAGCTACAAATGTTCTTACCGGTGTTATCTGATGGGTTAAGTAGTTTATTAAATAATAATCCGGTCTATACGCTCGATGAAACAAAAACCAAAGAAGCATTAGTCAAAAAATTTGGGAAAGCCATTGTTGTTGAACAAGGCTTATTGCGTTTAGAAACCTCTGTATTTTAATTTAAAGGATCACAATGAAAGATATTGAACAACTCTTTGCTAATAATCACGCTTGGGCTACACAAATGAAAGATGAGCAATCGGATTATTTCAAAGAGCTTGCCGAACACCAAAATCCAACCTATTTATGGATTGGTTGTTCTGATAGCCGTGTACCGGCGGAAAAATTAACAGGATTAGGTCCAGGCGAACTTTTTGTTCACCGTAATGTAGCGAATATGGTTATCCATACTGATCTTAACTGCCTTTCTGTTGTCCAATATGCGGTTGATGTGTTAGACATTAAACATATTATTATCTGTGGGCATACAAATTGTGGGGGAATTAAAGCAGCCATGGGAACGGTTGAAGATCTCGGTCTTATTAGTAACTGGTTGCTTCACATTCGTGATCTTTGGTTTAAACACGGACATTTACTCGGTAAATTATCCCCTGAACAACGTGCCAATATGCTAACGCGCCTTAATGTCGCCGAGCAAGTTTATAATTTGGGTCGAAGCTCTATCATTAAGACCGCTTGGGAAAGAGGCAAAGAACTTTCCATTCATGGTTGGGTTTATGATGTTAATGATGGATTCTTAATCGATCAGGGCGTTATTGCAACAAGCCGTGAAACGCTTGAAATCACTTATCGTAATGCCATCGCGAAGTTAATTAGCGAAGCAGATGAGCTTGCTAATCGAGAATTAGCAGAAAAAGAAAGCGCTCAAGATAATCAAAAACAAACCGATTTTATTGCTGAACAATCACTTTCCGAATAATTCAGCGCTCCTGATAAACGCTAAAACGTGATATAGATCACATTTTAGCGTTTTTACGCCCATACCCTACCCCAAAATACAAAAAACATCAAAAAAATTTAAATCTTTTTATTTTATAAAATTTGGTTCAATATGCTTTTTTATCGTTTACCTTTAGATTTTTATTTATAAAACACCAAATAAAATATATTTTTAGCATATTACTCCAAATAATTACCAAACACCTCTTCTGGACAAATGAAAAAAACTTTTGCACAATGCATACCAAACACAACGCATAAAGCGTTGCTTTCTCTTATCTCAACTTTTTCGGATGTTATTCGGAGGATTCAATGAAAAAACTTTCTGGTGCAGAAATGGTCGTACAGTCCTTGTTGGACGAAGGCGTTGAATACGTGTTCGGCTATCCCGGTGGCTCGGTTTTAGATATTTATGATGCAATACATCAATCAAGTCTTAATCACGTATTAGTCCGCCATGAGCAAGGTGCTGTCCATATGGCTGATGGCTATGCCCGCTCTACGGGTAAGGTTGGTTGCGTGCTAGTGACTTCAGGTCCTGGGGCAACCAATGCGATCACGGGGATTTTAACCGCTTATACCGACTCTGTGCCGCTTGTGATTATTACCGGCCAAGTGCCTTCTTCACTCATTGGTACAGATGCTTTCCAAGAGTGCGATATGATTGGTATTTCTCGTCCGGTAGTAAAACACAGCTTTATGATCAAAGATCCGCAAGAAATTCCAGAAACAATTAAAAAAGCCTTCTACATTGCCTCAACAGGACGCCCAGGTCCGGTTGTCATTGATATTCCAAAAGATATGGTAAACCCGGCGAATAAATTTGCTTACTCATATCCGAAAGAGATGGCTCTACGTTCTTACAACCCAAATGTACAAGGACATAAAGGGCAAATCAAAAAAGCGTTAAAAGCATTACTCGTTGCGAAAAAACCGGTTCTCTTTATTGGTGGTGGCGTAATTTCTGCCGAATGTTCTGCTGAAGTGACTGAATTTGCACAAAAATTAAATTTACCGGTAACCAGTTCGTTAATGGGCTTAGGTGCTTATCCAAGTTCGGATAAACAATTCTTAGGTATGCTCGGTATGCACGGGACATACGAAGCCAATAATGCAATGCACGAGAGTGATTTAATTCTTGGTATTGGTGTACGCTTTGATGACCGTACCACCGCAAATTTAGCAAAATACTGCCCGAATGCGAAAGTTATTCACGTGGATATTGACCCTGCTTCTATTTCAAAAACGGTACAAGCCTATATCCCTATTGTAGGCTCGGCTAAGAATGTATTAGAAGAATTCCTCGCTTTACTTGAAGATGAAAACCTTGCAAAAAATCAAACAGATTTAACCGCTTGGTGGCAACAAATTGATGAATGGAAAGCGAAAAATTGCTTAAGTTTTGAAGAAAGTAAAGAGGTCATTAAACCACAACAGGTTATTCGTCTTATTCATAAACTCACGAACGGCGATGCCTATGTTGCTTCTGATGTAGGACAACATCAAATGTTTGCTGCGTTACATTATGGCTTCGATAAACCTCGCCGTTGGATTAACTCCGGTGGTGCTGGAACAATGGGCTTTGGCTTACCTGCAGCGATTGGTGTGAAATTTGCTCACCCTGAAGCAACGGTTGTTTGCGTAACCGGCGATGGTTCTATCCAAATGAATATCCAAGAACTTTCTACCGCAAAACAATATGATACACCGGTTGTGATTGTAAGCTTAAATAACCGCTTCTTAGGCATGGTAAAACAATGGCAAGACATTATCTATCAAGGTCGCCATTCTCAAGTTTATATGAACTCATTACCGGATTTTGCGAAATTAGCCGAAGCTTATGGTCATGTTGGCATTACCATCGACCACCCAAGCGAGTTAGAAGAGAAATTAACACAAGCCTTCTCAATTAAAGATAAATTAGTCTTTGTTGATGTAAAAGTAGATGAAACCGAACACGTTTACCCAATGCAAATTCGTGGCGGTGCGATGAATGAAATGATTTTAAGCAAAACGGAGCGTACAGATGCGTAGAACATTATCAGTTTTACTCGAAAATGAATCGGGTGCTTTATCTCGCGTTGTAGCACTTTTCTCTCAACGTGGTTTTAATATTGAAAGTCTGACCGTTGCCCCAACCGATGATGAAAGTCTCTCTCGTATGACCATTGTTGCGAGTGGCGATGAAAAAGTATTAGAGCAAATCGAAAAACAACTCCACAAGTTAATTGATGTCTTTAAAGTGATCAATTTAAGTGCTTGTGAACACGTTGAACGTGAAATTATGTTGTTGAAAGTCCGTGCAACAGGCTCAACTCGTGATGAATTAAAACGTATGGTCGATATTTTCCGTGGTCAGATTGTTGATATTACGCCTAAGCTCTATACCATTCAATTATCGGGGACAAGTGAAAAACTTGATGCCTTTGTTGATGCGGTTAAAGCAGAAACAACCGTGATTGAGATTGTTCGATCAGGTTTAATCAGCCTCTCTCGTGGTGAAAATAATTGTTTATAAACAATTTAGTTCAATGAACTTCGCTCCCTCCGTTTACGGAGGGAGCTGCCGAAGGCTGAGGGAGGGGAAAAATCCAATAAAATGACTTTTGTACAACTACTACATAAGATCGAAAAATTACACCAAAAAGAAAGCCCATTTAAAAAGACTCTTTAGAATGTTTTTAAATGGGCTTTCGCCTTGATAGGCTTTTCGATGTTTGGCATTACGCTGATAGCTGCCTTTCCCTTTTCGATTACGTTCCACTCGTTGTTTAAACAACGGATCTGTCACTAATGCTTTAATTGCACTTTGCTTAATTTCACCTCGTTGGTGTTCATAAGATAAATGCGGAAGTGGTTTCATTTTTTTCGTCATTTCTCTTTTCCTCTGTTAAAAATCACTGGATATTTTGTCAAAAAATCTCGGTATTGTATATAAGAATAATGAAAAGTTAGGTATAATCTTGCAACTTATCCGTAATAAGCGGTTCAAAGATAATAAGATTTTGCAAATACAGAGGTTTTTATGAAAAAAGAAGAAGTTGGACACAATTTCTTAGCCCGTTTAGGAAAAACTCGCTTACGTCCAGGCGGTAAAGTGGCAACCGATTGGTTAATTGCGAATGGCGATTTCAATAAAAATAAAAAAGTGCTTGAAGTTGCCTGCAATATGGGAACGACAGCCATTCAACTCGCAAAAGATTATGGTTGCCAAATTATTGGCATTGATTTAGATGAAGAGGCTCTCGAAAAAGCTCGAGAAAACATCAAAGAAAATGGAGTTGAAGAGCTTGTTCAAGTGCAACGTGCCAATGCAACAAAATTACCTTTTGAAGATAACTCATTCGACATTGTGATTAACGAAGCGATGCTCACGATGTTACCGATGGAAGCCAAAGAAAAAGCGATCCGCGAATACCTACGTGTATTGAAACCAAATGGTTTTCTACTTACTCATGATGTGTTACTGAATACCGATGATGCTGAAGGCGTTATCAATGAATTACGTGAAGCGATCCATTTAACAGTTTCTCCTCTTAAAAAAGAAGATTGGAAAGCGCTTTTCCATCGTTGTGGATTCCGTAATGTAGATACTTATTCAGGCGAAATGTCGTTACTATCGCCGAAAGGGTTAATTTACGATGAAGGCGTACTCGGTGCCATGAAAGTGATTGGTAATGCCTTAAAACCGGAAAATCGTGAAACCTTTACCAAAATGTTTAAAACGTTTAACGATCCTGAACACAAAATGGGATTTATCGCTGTTTGTAGCCAAAAATAGATTTTATGCTTGCACTTTTTAAAGAATGGTACACACAAAAATTTAATGACCCACAAACAATCGCTTTACTCGGCATTCTTTTGTTTGGGTTTGGTATTATTTACTTCTTCAGTGGGTTAATTATGCCCCTGTTAGTTGCGATTGTGCTTGCTTATTTATTAGAATCGCCAATCCGTTTCTTAACTGAAAAGTTACATTTTCCTCGATTATTGAGTGTTCTGCTAGTATTTGGCGGAACGATTTCTCTTGTCGCTTTTTTGTTAGTTGTTATGGTGCCGAGTCTGTGGAATCAAGCGGTCAATTTTATTCGTGATTTACCAAATATGTTTAACCTACTCAATGAGTGGGTTCAAGCACTCCCCGAACATTATCCGGAACTCGTAGATTATGCGATGTTAGACGGGCTTATGTCTTCCTTAAAAACGAAGATTTTGGGGTATGGGGAGTCATTATTGGCGATCTCGGTAAACTCTATTATCAGTTTAGTTGGGTTAGGCATTTATGCCTTTTTAGTCCCTCTGATGGTCTTCTTTTTATTGAAAGATAAACCGATTTTCTTACGCTCTTTCATTAAAATGATGCCGAAAAACCGCCGATTAGCCACTCGTGTTTGGATTGAAATGCAAGGGCAAATCGCCAATTATATTCGAGGGAAATTCCTCGAAATTTTGATTGTTGGAATTGTTACTTACATCATTTTAATTTTCTTTGATTTACGTTATCCGCTATTACTCTCGGTAGTGGTGGGGTTATCGGTATTAGTGCCTTATATCGGTGCAGTTATCGTAACGATTCCAGTTGCACTTATTGCCCTATTTCAGTTTGGCTTATCACCGGATTTTTACTATTTATTATTAGCTTTTGTCATTAGCCAATTGCTCGATGGTAACCTTGTTGTACCGTTTTTATTCTCTGAAGCCGTGAACTTACACCCATTAACGATCATTGTCGCCGTGCTGATCTTCGGTGGTTTGTGGGGATTCTGGGGTGTCTTTTTTGCGATACCTTTAGCAACTTTAGTTAAAGCGGTTATCAATGCATTGCCTTCTAATGAATAGTTCGTCATTTTTAATAAAAGGATTATCCAAATGACATCAACCCCTAGACACCCTCATTTAACGGTTCTAAATGTCGTGGCACTTGGTGGCGGTCATGGTTTAGGGCGTGTATTATCTGCCTTATCCTTTTTGCGAGAAAACCTGACCGGTATTGTAGCAACCACCGATAATGGTGGTTCTACCGGCAGAATCCGCTCACAACAAGGCGGAATTGCGTGGGGAGATCTACGCAATTGTTTAACTCAAATTATTGTAAAACCCACAGTTGCATCCGCATTATTTGAATATCGTTTTCCAGGGAATGGTGAATTGGGTGGACATAATTTAGGTAACTTAATCCTTAAAGCGTTAGAAAATATGCAAATTCGACCGCTTGAAGGGCTTAATTTAGTTAGAGATCTTCTTCATGTTCGAGCATTCTTGATTCCCATGTCTGAAATGCCCGTGGAT
Source organism: Actinobacillus porcitonsillarum (assembly GCF_003101015.1). Classification (NCBI taxonomy): domain Bacteria; kingdom Pseudomonadati; phylum Pseudomonadota; class Gammaproteobacteria; order Pasteurellales; family Pasteurellaceae; genus Actinobacillus; species Actinobacillus porcitonsillarum. The sequence continues at coordinate 1,881,198 of NZ_CP029206.1, forward strand.
CTCGGTGCTTATTTGGCAAATAGACATATTCTTGGCGAAGTTGCTGTGGACGCCTTAGAAGAATTGCCTCAGGGTTTATTTCTTGAACCCGCAGTACAAGCAACTCCCGAAGCGCTTTTAGCGATTGAAAAAGCTAATGTAATTTTGTTAGGTCCAGGAAGTTTCTTTACCAGTATTATGCCAAATTTGTTAATACCTGCTTTAGCAGAATGCATTAACCAAAGCTCAGCGAAAGTTATTTTTATTGATAACATTGGTATCGAACACAGTATCGTAAGCCATTTAACACTTGCGGATAGAGTTCAATGGATTGAGAAAGCAATCGGTAGCCAGCGTGTTAATGGTGTGATCACAACCCCAACAGAAGTTGCTCCATTACCCGAACATCTTTGTGTGTTACGCCGCGATTTATCGGCTGAAGATGTTTATTATCGTCATGATCGCTACAAATTAAGCAAGGCGATTAACGATTTAGTTGCATTAATTTCATAAACAAAGCGGTCGATACCGCTTTATTTTTTCTTAGTTTATAAAAGGATAATATGTTAGTTTCCGATTTTCATTTTGATTTACCCGACAATTTGATTGCCCGTTACCCAATGCCTGATCGCACTGCAAGCCGTTTACTCTATTTAAATGGCGAAACCGGGGTATTTGCTGATCAGCATTTTACAGACTTACTAGACCATTTACACGAGGGCGATCTGCTTGTTTTCAATAATACCCGTGTCATACCCGCCCGACTTTATGGTCGAAAAATCAGTGGCGGAAAAGTCGAAGCATTAATTGAGCGAGTATTAGATAAACATCGTTGTTTGGCACACGTTCGTGCCTCAAAAGCTCCAAAAGAAGGCACGCAACTTATTTTTGGGGAAGATAAACTTGGCGAGGGAAATGGCTTAGTTGCAACCATGGTAGCTCGTCATGATACGCTTTTTGAATTACATTTTGAGAGTCAAACTAATCTTTTTGATCTTCTTCAATCTGCCGGTCATATGCCTCTACCGCCTTATATTGATCGCCCTGATGAAGATGCCGATCAAGAGCGTTATCAAACCGTTTACAGTAAGGTGCTTGGCGCTGTGGCTGCACCAACGGCTGGGCTACACTTCGATAATGTGATGTTAGAAAAACTCAAAGAAAAAGGCGTCAATACCGCATTTGTTACCCTGCATGTTGGAGCTGGCACGTTCCAACCTGTTCGGGTTGAAAACATTTTGGATCATAAAATGCACGCCGAATATGCCGAAGTATCACAAGACGTTGTCGATAAAATTTTAGAGACCAAAGCTAACGGCAAACGAGTAATTGCAGTAGGCACAACCTCTGTTCGCTCTATTGAAAGTGCAGCACAAGCAGTCAAAAATAGCGATGCGTTAATTGAGCCATTTTTCTCCGATACCAGTATTTTTATTTACCCGGGCAAAACATTTAAAGTGGTCGATGCTTTAGTTACAAACTTTCACTTGCCTGAATCAACGCTGATTATGTTGGTTTCTGCATTTGCCGGCTATAAAAATACGATGAATGCTTATCAGCATGCGGTGGAGTCACAATATCGTTTCTTCAGCTATGGCGATGCGATGTTTATTCAAAAAAATCCTCATGCCACGGAAGATCTCCCAACCTCATGAAAATTTATGGATTAACCGTTGATGCTCACACCCGTTGTGAGCATTATCACTCCCCTCTCGACATTGTCGCTATCAAATTCAAATGTTGTGGTAAGTTTTACCCTTGCTATCAATGCCACAATGCTTGCGAAGATCATTCGATTCAACGCTGGGCAACAGATGAATTTCATGAACAGGCGATTGTGTGTGGTAATTGCTATCAAACATTAAGTATTACCCAATATACTCAAGTCACACAATGCCCCTATTGTGCCTCAGCATTTAATTCTGGCTGTAAAAAGCATTATGCGATTTATTTTGAGTGGGAAACCTTTGATTCAAAATAACCTTGATACCAAGCAGAAAAAGCATCTCGCCCTGTTTCCACCGACCAATGGTCTTGATGAAATGTCACTTTAATCATGCCTTCTTTTGCAGTATTCAATAGCGGCACCTGATAACGCAGTAATCGCTCAACTACCGTTTTATTTGGCATTTTCCATGGATTCCATCTCCCTGTCGAAACCACAGCAAGTGTCGGGCGTGTTTTCGCTAATAAAACCTCGCTCGTACTGGTTTTACTCCCATGATGAGCAATCTGAAGAAAATCAATTTGCCCTAGTGAAGAAGAAAAAATCCGTTCTTGCTCCACTCCTGTATCCCCCGTTAATAAAAGTGTAAAGCGGTTAATTTTGACAAGTAAAATGCAAGAATCTTGATTTTGAGCTTTTCCTACACGCTGTGTGGGGTAAACCGCCATAAACTGAAGTTCGCCAAATTGCCATTTATCACCCGCCAAACAAGATTGAGGTTGAACATCCGCATAGGCTAATCGGCTACTCGAAAATATCTCTGCGTGAGGGTAAGCGGTTAATAAGTCCAATACACCACCGGAATGATCGTTATCATCATGGCTAAGAAAAATGGCTTGAACTTGAATATTATGCCGTTTCAAATAGGGCAAAATTTCAAGTTTTGCCATAGAGTTCTTTTGCTCTCCCTCGCCCCAACTCACGCTGGTATCGTAAAAAATGGCTTGTTTTTGACCGCTTGTATCTTGATAAACAATGGCTTGTGCTAATCCCTGCCCTACATCAAACGTAATCCACTCCACAGGAGTTTCTCGCCATGAATAAAGGCAAAAAACGACATAAGCACTACTAAAAACAGCGATACCTTTGTATAAAAAAGATTTAGCTTTTTGACTATTTTTCATATAAAGCCCAAATAGTACAGCGCCATTGATGAATAATATTTGTCCTTGTTGCCAAAGACTTAGGTCATACCATGCATTTGATAAAGGTTTAAGTAGCCATAAACTAAATTGAGCGATGTAATCCGCCAATCCCCATGTACTGAATAGGTTATCCGTTAATAATGTAAATAAAATAATCGGGACTAACACCATACTGTATAGTGGCACTATCAGCATATTCGCAGGCAAACTCAAAGGCGATGTCCCTGCAAAAAAGAAAAATTGCACTGGCGAAAAGATCAACCAAATGCCAATTTGAAGATGTAGCAATGAAACGATAACTTTGCCGATTTTATGTTGCGTTTGAGAGAACGGTATCCAAGAAAATTGCGCTAATGGAAAATAGCGATACCATAAAATTAACGATAGTACCGCTAAGATCGATAACCAAAAACTGTCGGATAAAATAGCAACCGGTTCAAACACCAACAATAACGCAACAACTCGCCACCAGATTTGTAATGAGGTATAACGTCTTCGAAAAATTTGGCAAGATAAAAGCACGGTCATGGCTAATAATGCCCGAAGTGTTGGTGCTGAAAAACCGGCTAAATAGCTATATCCAAAGGCGATTACAAAACCAAAGAGTCGAGGAAAAAGATAAGAATACCCCAAAGAAATGCCTATCTGCCCTTTTAATAAACACCATTGTATGCCCTTCGCCAACCAGAACCCAAATGCCAACGCTAAAGCAATATGCAGTCCTGAAATCGCAATCAAGTGAGCCGTTGCTGTTTTTTGAAAAGGTAGCCAATGTTCATTCTTCAACCAAGCTCGTTCTCCAAAAGCCAAGGCAAGCAATAACCCTTGACTGTCTAGCTCTGCGGTTTGCTGGTAGCTACGATTCAGCCATTGTGTTCGAAAAGGCGCATCAAATTCTTCAAGTAGCTCGGCTTTTCTGACGGTAGCAATCCCATCAATATGGTTGGCAAAATACCAGCGTTGTCGATCAAAATTTCCTAAGTTATATCTTCCTGAAATCGGACGAAGTGTAAAATCAACGGTATATTTTCGATGCAAATATAATGGCGTTTGAGCTTGCCACGTTAAATAAATTTGCTGATCGTTCGCTAATTTACCAATGGCGGTTTGATACTCTTGCTGCTTTAAAATTTTAACAATCTCAATCGTCTCTTTCACTTTAGAGGCTGGCTGATTCTCTGCTATTTTCACGGTGTGGGAAATGGATAAGTAACTTATCGCCATCAGTATCCCTAATCCCATATGCCAGTAATGTTTCCTCATCAGATTAAAAAAGGCCCATACGAAGGCTAAAAATATGGCAAAGGGCAAATAGTCACGAGGAAGAAAAAGAAGAGGTAAGAACGAAATGCTCAAATAAATAGAAAAACGATCGAGGTTCATAATGGTAAGGTCATTTTTTCTGATAGTATGCCCTTTATTTTTAAACCCTGCTGAAAAAATATTGTAATTTTCGAGCGAGATCGCAAATATTTCTACCCAAAGAAAAAAGGCGATATTAAATCGCCTTCAGATCATTAACAAACCTAGCTCAGTTCGTGCTAGGCTACTTTATTTATGATTTATGCTTGAATAATTTTCGCAAAACAAGCGGTTAATTTTTCAAGATCTTTTACACCTTTTGCACTTTCAATGCCTGAATTAAGATCTACACCCAAACAGCCTTGTGCTAAAGCAGAATCGAGATTATCTAAATGAATGCCTCCGGCTAAAAGTGATTTGTTTTTCAGCTCTTCAGGAATAAGCACCCAATTAAATGATTTCCCTGTTCCCCCTTGTTGATGACCTGATTGACTGTCTAAAATGAAGCGGCTTACTAATGGATTATCAACAAATGTCCAAGAGTCTGCATTTATATCAATAGAACATGCTTTCCAGATTTGTGTTTTGCCTTCTAGGCGTTCCGCAAGTTCTGCGATATATTGTTCATCTTCCTGCCCATGTAATTGAACTGCGAATAATTCAAGCTGTTTTGCTATTTTTTCCACAAATTCAACCGCTTGATTTTGAAATACGCCAACATATCGTAGTGGTGCATTAACTACAAGTTCCTGCGCTTGGCGTAAAGAAAGCTGTCTTGGCGAACCTTCTGCAAAAATCAATCCGCCATATAAAGCGCCTTGTTCATAGACTGCTTTAACATCTTGTGGACGAGTTAATCCGCATACTTTATTTTCGCCATATATTACCGAACGAACTGCATTATTGAGATCAGCACTTCCCATTAAACTACTGCCGATCAAAAATCCATGCGCAAAAGGTTTTATTGTTCTAATTTGTTGATGATCATAAATACCCGATTCTGAAATTAACCGTACATTTTCCGGAATTTGCTCACGATATTTTTCAACGAGTCGAACAATGCGATTCATATCAATCGTTAATGTATGTAAATCACGGTTATTAACACCAATAATTCTTGCGCCAAGAGATAACGCTCGTTCAAATTCTTGCTCTGTACTGGTTTCTGTTAGCACGCCCATACCTAATGAATGGGCTAATTCAGACAACGTTTTATACGTTTCATCATCTACGACAGATAACATCAATAAAATCGCATCAGCATTGTAATAACGCGCCAAATAAACCTGATAAGGTGAAATAATGAAATCTTTACACAAAATAGGTTGCGTCGTTTGCTGTTTTACCTGATCAATGTAACGAAAATCCCCTTGAAAATATTGTTCATCCGTCAAAACAGAAATCGCAGATGCATAATGTTTATAAACCTGAGCAATCGCATCTAAATCAAATTCTGCCCGAATCAATCCTTTCGAAGGCGATGCTTTCTTACATTCTAAAATATAAGCTGGGGTTTGATGACTCCCTGTCGATAATTGCCCATAAAAATCCCGATCTGCCGGTTTTAATGTGTGTTTAAAATGATCTAAAGGAAACGCCTGTTCCTTTTTTTGAACCCAAATGGCTTTATCTTGAACGATTTTTTGAAGAATGGTTGGTTGTTGAGATTGCATATTTATCCTTCTTTTATTGTTATCTGGCGGAAATCTGAGACATTTTCAAAAAGTTTACTCTAATCATCTTACAATAGAAAGAAAAAAGAAAATAGCCTAAAATAGCCACCTAAATTTTTACCAGATTGAGGAAAATGATGAAAACAAAGGTAAAACAACTTTTAATTGAATTACAAGAAGCGATGCACCATCATCAATTATGGGAAGCGACGCCTCCAAGTGCTGAAGCATTAGCAAACGACCAACCGTTTTGTGTTGAAACACTTACGCCAACGCAATGGCTTCAATGGATATTTATTCCAAGAATGCACGCATTATTAGAGCAAGGCACTGAACTTCCACGTAACTTCTCAATTACAGCTTATCTGGAAGAAGCCCTAAAAAATGAGCCTTATTTAAGCGCCCTTCATCAGCCATTATCACAAATGGAAGCCCTGCTAAAAAGCTAATATGTTACTAGATATTCTTTATCAAGATGATGATCTTATTGCGATCAATAAACCAGCAGGCATGCTCGTTCATCGTAGTTGGTTAGATAAGGCGGAAACGGTTTTCGTCATGCAAACACTTCGAGATCAAATTGGGCAACATGTTTTTCCGATACATCGTTTAGATCGCCCGACATCCGGCGTATTACTTTTTGCCCTCAATAGCGATATGGCACGAACGATGTGTGAATTATTTGAAAATCATCAAGTAAAAAAAGGCTATCTTGCTGTCGTCAGAGGCTACTTAGAAGGAAAAGCCAGGGTTGATTACCCGTTGAAAGTAATTTTAGATAAAGTAGCTGATAAATTTTCGCAAGAAAAAGAACCGCAAGAAGCGATTACGGATTATCAAGGTTTAGCAACTGTCGAAATGCCTTATCCAGCAGGAAAATTTCAAACAGCACGCTATTCGCTGGTCGAGCTATCCCCTCAAACAGGGCGAAAACATCAATTAAGACGACATTTAAAGCACCTTTTTCACCCAATTATGGGCGATACAAAATATGGCGATTTACATCAAAACCGCACGCTAGCCGAGCAATCCGGCGTGGAGAGATTAATGTTGCATTCGCATTTTATGCAATTTCAACACCCTAAAACCTTGCAAAAAATCGAAATAAAAGCACCGCTTGATCAGCAATGGCGACAATTATTTACATTCTTTAACTGGAACTTTACCTATTTTTATTAGACATAATGGAGAACAAGATGGATAATGCCCTACTCTCATTAACTCATGAGCAACAACAAGAGGCCGTCGAAGAGATCCAAAAATTAGCCCAGCAAGGTATGAGTATGGGCGAAGCAATTCAACTCGTGGCAAATCAATTACGAGAAAAATATAAAAAATCGAATTCGGAGAAACATAAATGAAAAAATTAGTAATTTTATCCATTGGATTTATTACAACAGCTATTGCATCAGCAAATGAAAAACAAGAAATTAAATTACCTTTTAACGGCAAACCAAGTGTTGTTTTACGCGTAGTTGATTTCAGTACAAAATCACCTCGTGTTATTGATGGAAAATCAGTTTCTATTAGTAAAAAACAACAACTTTGTTGGTCTAGCGTCAATGTGCCTGTATCGAGTAAAGTCCGTATTGCTGAAGCATTCTACACTCCTGCAGAGACTGATTTTAGCTCTCCAGGAATGGTAATCAACGCCTCTGATAATAAAAAAGAGTTCTTAATACTAGGGGAAGTCGCTTCAGTAAATAATGAATACATTAGTCGTTGCTGGAAATTTGATACTACAGATCCAATCGGTACTTATCATATGGAAATTCAAATTGGCGATTTTGTTTTCAAGAATTTATCTTTTAATGTCATAAAATAGATACCTTAAAAAAGGGGGAGGAATTCCTTCCTTCTCCTTTTATATAAAGGCCAATAATTTGGTTAAATTATAATTTAGATAGTCAACAGTTTTTAAATACCCATATAAATTTGCTTTATTCGTGTAAGGAAAATTAGGGAATTTTTGGTAAAAAACTTCAACCATTTTCAAATCATGAACTTCACGTAAATAGTCAGCTAATTTCTGCTCTAAGATATAGCCCTTTTCTTTACTTAATGCATGTTCAATTTCTTCCCTAAAATGCTCTGTATGCCCAACCAAATAACCTCGTTGCGCTTTACTCAAACTGCTCAGCCACATGCCGTCTCGTTTAGGCATTTGTGCTAATAGTGAAAAAACATCAGCCAAATTGCCTTCCAATAGTTCAAATTCCAACTCGCAAATAGGTGCGGAACCGTACTCGTTTTTAATCTCCCCTTGATCAAGGGCTACTTCAATTTTGGTATTTTGATATTGAATAAGCCATTTATGGCGAATAAAGTCCGTACTGAATTTTGCTTTTAGCTGAGCCGAAATCTGTTCTGCTTCCAGAATTTGCAAATTAAAATGCGAATTTAACCGCTTGAAGTCTGGCTCTTTAGTCTCTAAAGGAAGATTATATTCAGGGCGAACATGTAGCCCCCCAATGATTTCTCCTTTCATTTTCAAGGTCATTTCATGATGGCCATTATAAGTTCGCACACGAAATCCCATCTGATTTTTGGCAAAAAACTGTTCTGCGGTATCAAAATAAGTATTCCCGAGCGAGTCGGTTCGTGTCTCAATCACATTCTGCTGCGCTAGCCAATTTTTTATTGGTGTTATATTTTCAGGTAAGAGCATGATTTTTAATTCAATTTCATTTTGCATAGAATTCCCATTTTTTGATAAACGCATTTTTGATATGATGATAACGTTATTTTAGCAAGAAAAATTTATCCATGTTTAATAAAATCCAACATAAGATCCACAACTTCGTGCAACGTGGCTTAGATAACCATTTAAGACTCGCTGTTACCGGTTTAAGTCGAAGCGGTAAAACGGCTTTTATCACGAGTTTAGTCGATCAGCTATTACATATCTCAAAAAGTGAGAATCCGCATCTTCCTCTTTTTGCACCTGCGCGGCAGCAACAAATTATTTCTGTTAAACGTGTAGAACAGGGCGATTTAACGATCCCTCGTTTTGAGTACGATAAAAATCGTCAGTGTTTTGAAGCCAATCCACCAAGTTGGTGTCCATCAACAACTGGGATCAGCGAGATCCGTTTGGAAATTCGCTTCCAGCGTAAAGAAGGTCTGTTAAAACATCTCAAAGAAACCGGCGTACTTTATCTAGATATTTTTGATTATCCTGGCGAATGGTTATTAGATTTACCTTTACTTACCCTATCTTTTAAAGAGTGGTCGGAAGCTCAAAAACAAGTTCATCACGGCAAACGTGCTGAACTCGCTAAAGAATGGTTACAAGCGGTCAAAAATTTAGATTTATTTGCAAAAACAGATGAAAATCAACTTGCAGAATTAAGTGAAAAATACACCGCTTTCTTATTAGCCTGTAAGGCTCAGGGGATGCAATATATTCAACCCGGTCGCTTTGTGTTGCCAAATGAAAATAGCAAAGGCGCTCCCGTATTTCAATTTTTTCCACTCCTCAATTTATCTGAACAAGAATGGCAAAAATTAGAAGCAAGTGATGAAAACAGTACATTTAAGACGTTGAAAAAACGCTATCTACACTATCAGCAAAAAATTGTAAAACCGTTTTATGAAAACTATTTTTCACAATTTGATCGCCAAGTGATTTTAGCAGATTGCCTCACGCCTCTTAATCATGGTTATGATGAATTTCTAGAAATGAAAATTGGGTTGCAACAACTCTTTAAACATTTTCATTACGGAAACCGAACGTTATTTCATCGCTTGTTTTCATCCAACATTGATAAACTGCTGTTTGCGGCAACCAAAGCTGATCATATTACACGAGATCAACTCCCTAATTTAGAGAGTTTAATGCGTCAGCTTGTGCAAGAAGGCGGTCGACATACAGAATTCAAAGATATTGAGATTGCCTATCAAGCCATTTCAAGCGTGAAAACCACCGATTCGGTCATCGTTACTCAACAAGGAAAACAAATTAAAGCCATTCGAGGCATTCGTTCAAACGATAAAAAACTGGTAACCATGCATGCCGGTGCTGTACCGAGTCGCTTACCCGATGCTAATTATTGGCAATTTAACACCTTTGAGTTTGACCAATTTGATCCGAAACAAATCGCTTTTGATGAAGCCATCCCCCATCTTCGAATGGATGCGGTATTGCAGTTTCTATTGGCGGATATGTTAGATTAAGGTAGAATTCCATTTATTTTTTAGAAAATTTCATTATGAGCAAAAAACCAAAAGTCGCTTCAAATACAATCGCATTAAATAAACGTGCTAGACATGAATACTTTATTGAAGAAGAAATTGAAGCAGGATTAGAATTGCAAGGTTGGGAAGTAAAATCCCTTCGCGCAGGCAAAGCCAATATTGGCGATAGCTATGTCACATTTAGAGATGGGCAAGCATTCTTATTTGGTGCAACCATTACTCCACTTAATGTTGCTTCAACCCATATTGTGGCAGACCCAACTCGTACACGAAAACTTTTGCTTAACCGCCGAGAGCTTGACTCGCTTTTCGGGAAAGTAAATCGAGATGGCATGACCGTTGTAGCATTATCCCTCTACTGGAAAGCCGCTTGGGCAAAAGTGAAAATTGGTGTCGCAAAAGGGAAAAAATTACACGATAAACGTGAAGATATCAAAGATAGAGAGTGGCAACTGGCTAAACAACGTATCATGAAAAATGCCAATCGTGGTTAATTACATTTTAATTATTAAGTAAAGAAACTTAGGGACAACATATGATCGACCAAAACTTACTTCGTACAAATTTAGATGAAATCGCTCAAACACTTAAGATTAAACGTAACTTTACGTTAGATGTTGAGCGAATCAAATCATTAGAAGAACAACGTAAAACGCTTCAAGTTAAAACAGAAACCTTGCAAGCTGAACGTAACGCTCGTTCAAAAAATATTGGTGCCGCAAAAGCACGTGGCGAAGATATTTCTGTATTACTCGCTGAAGTCGATAACATGGGCAACGAACTGACTGAAGCTAAAAACGCTTTAGATCAAGTTCAAGCTGAAATTCGTGATATTCTCCTTGCTGTACCGAACCTACCGGCTGAAGAAGTCCCTTTAGGTAAAGACGACAGTGAAAATTTAGAAGTGGCTCGCTGGGGCGAACCTCGTCAATTTGATTTTGAAGTGAAAGATCATGTGACTTTAGGCGAAAACCTAGGTGGTTTAGACTTCGCAGCAGGTGTAAAATTAACAGCAAGCCGCTTTGTTGTGATGAAGGGTAAACTTGCTCGCTTACATCGTGCATTGTCTCAATTTATGTTAGATTTACATACCGAGCAACACGGCTATGTTGAAACAAACGTACCATTTTTAGTCAATCACGATACGCTATTTGGAACAGGTCAATTACCAAAATTCGGCGAAGATTTATTCCATACACAACCATTAACAGGGCAAGATCCGAATGAAACACAACGCCCATTCAGTTTAATCCCAACTGCAGAAGTTCCTGTAACTAACTTAGTGCGTGATGAAATTATTGATGAAGAAACATTACCGTTAAGATATACCGCCCATACGCCATGTTTCCGCTCTGAAGCAGGTTCATACGGACGTGATACTCGTGGTTTAATTCGTATGCACCAGTTTGAAAAAGTGGAAATGGTGCAAATTGTTGCCCCTGAAAAATCAATGGAAGCCCTTGAGGAATTAACTGGACACGCTGAAAAAGTATTACAACTCTTAAATCTACCGTATCGTAAAGTATTGCTTTGCACCGGCGATATGGGCTTCGGTTCAGCCAAAACTTACGACTTAGAAGTGTGGCTACCAGCACAAAATACTTATCGTGAAATCTCATCTTGTTCAAATATGTGGGATTTCCAAGCTCGCCGTATGGCTGCTCGTTGTAAAGCGAAAAACGATAAGAAAACCCGTTTAGTGCATACGTTAAACGGCTCCGGCTTAGCGGTAGGACGTACTTTAGTTGCCGTGTTAGAAAACTATCAGAATGCTGATGGTTCTATCACAATCCCTGAAGTTTTACGTCCGTATATGGGTGGATTAAACGTTATTGAAGCATAGAAATAATTAGTGGTTAAATCAAAATATCATCTTAGAAGCCATCAAAAATAGAAAATTTAACCACTTAGCTTTTATTTAAAATTTTTAAATAGAAGATAAAAAAGAGAGCAAATTTGCTCTCTTTTCATTTATAGCATAGATTAAGAGTTCAACGCTCTTAAAATATCATCCACACGTTCTTTCGCATCACCAAATAACATTTGGGTATTTTCTTTGAAGAATAATGGGTTTTGTACACCTGCGTAGCCTACCGCCATTGAGCGTTTGAATACGATAACGTTTTGTGCTTTCCATACTTCGAGCACCGGCATACCTGCGATTGGGCTTGATGGATCGTCTAATGCCGCTGGGTTTACGGTATCGTTCGCACCGATAACCAATACTACATCAGTATCTTCGAAATCATCATTGATTTCATCCATTTCTAATACCACATCGTAAGGCACTTTCGCTTCTGCTAGTAATACGTTCATATGACCCGGTAAACGACCTGCAACAGGGTGGATACCGAAGCGAACGTTAATGCCTTTCTCACGTAATTTTGCCGTAATTTCAGCCACCGGATATTGTGCTTGTGCAACCGCCATACCGTATCCCGGCGTAATGATCACAGAGCTTGCATTTTTCAGCATTTCCGCCACTTCTTCAGCAGTGGTTTCACGGTGTTCGCCGTATTCTTCATCGCCTTTGCTTGCTTGAACATCGTTACCGAAGCCACCAGCAATCACGCTGATAAATGAGCGGTTCATCGCTTTACACATAATGTAAGAAAGAATCGCACCTGAAGAACCTACTAACGCACCGGTTACGATAAGCAAGTCGTTGCTTAACATAAAGCCTGCTGCTGCCGCTGCCCAACCTGAGTAAGAGTTAAGCATTGAAACAACTACCGGCATATCCGCACCACCGATAGAAGCCACTAAGTGCCAACCGAACGCTAGTGCGATAGCCGTCATTAACAAGACAGGGAAAATGTTATGTGGGTTATTTAAGAATGCCACCATTAACAAGGCTGAAACCACTAACGCCGCTAAGTTCCATTTGTGTTTGTGCGGTAAATTTAAAGCGCTTGATGATACTTTGCGACCAAATAATTTGCCACTTAATTTACCAAATGCCACTAATGAACCTGAGAAAGTTACCGCACCGATGAAGATCCCTAAGAACACTTCAACATTGTGGATATTCGCTAAGGTTGCTTGTTCTGCGTGGAATGCGGCTAAAGCCACTTCATCTAAATTAGCCGGAGGAACTGCCTCAACGTGTAAGCCCCAGCTGTTAAAGCCAACTAAAACCGCTGCTAAACCTACGAAGCTGTGAAGAATTGCCACTAATTCCGGCATTTCTGTCATTTCCACTTTTAAGGCTTTGCGTACACCAAGATATCCACCCACAGCCATTGCAATCAAGATCCAAAGTGTACCTTGTGATTGCGGTCCGAAAATGGTTGCCACTAGTGCAATACCCATACCCACGATACCATACCAGCAACCTGCTTTGGCAGTTTCGTGTTTAGAAAGACCGGCTAAGCTCATAATGAAAAGAATGGCAGCAATAATATATGCCGCTGTAACTAAACCAAAAGACATTGTTGCTCTCCTTAACCTTTTCTAAACATTGCCAACATACGTTGGGTAACTTTAAAGCCACCAAAGATATTGATGCTCGCCACTAAAATCGCAATAAAGGCAAGAATATCAATAAATAAGTTGCCAGTTGGTTGGCGAATTTGTAACACCGCCCCAACGATAATAATGCCTGAAATCGCATTCGTTACCGCCATTAACGGGGTATGTAATGCGTGGCTAACGTTCCACACCACGTAATAACCGACCACACAAGCCAACACGAAGACGGTAAAGTGTGATAAGAATGCCGCTGGTGCCACAGATGCGATCCATAGGAACAATACGCCGGTAGCTGCCATTGCGCCATATTTTTTGCGTGGATCCACTGGTTTTTCTTCTTTCTTCTCAACAGGTGCTGCCGCTTGTTTTTGTTGCGGTTGTGCTGAAACCTGAATTGGTGGTGCAGGCCACGTAACTTCGCCATCACGAATAACCGTTACGCCACGAAGTACCACATCTTCAAAGTTAATATCGATCACACCATCTTTATTTGGTGCTAATAATTTCAATAAATTAACTAAGTTTGTACCGTAAAGTTGTGAAGATTGTGTTGGTAAACGTGCCGGAAAGTCGGTATAACCAATCACTTTCACTTGGTTTTCTGTAACAACGACTTCGCCTGCTTTGGTATATTCACAGTTACCGCCTGTTGCCGCCGCTAAATCTACAATTACCGAACCTGGTTTCATTGAATCCACCATTTCTTTTGTGATTAAGCGCGGAGCTGCTTTGCCCGGAATTGCTGCAGTGGTAATAATAATATCCACTTCTTTGGCTTGTTCTGCATAAAGTGCCATCGCACGACGGTTAAATTCTTCCGACATCACTTTAGCATAACCATCACCTGAGCCGCCTTCTTCTTCAAAGTCGATTTCTAAGAAATCTGCGCCCATTGATTTCACTTGCTCTTTTACTTCAGGACGAGAGTCAAACGCACGCACAATCGCACCTAAGCTATTTGCCGCACCGATTGCCGCTAAACCGGCAACACCTGCACCAATCACAAGCACTTTCGCCGGTGGCACTTTACCTGCGGCGGTAATTTGTCCGGTAAAGAAACTACCGAATGCGTTAGCCGCTTCGATAACCGCACGATAACCTGAAATGTTTGCCATTGAAGACAAGGCATCTAACGCTTGCGCACGAGAAATACGTGGTACAGCATCCATCGCTAACACGTTGATTTTCTTCGCCGACAATGCTTCCATTAATTCTGGATTTTGCGCAGGCCAAACGAAACTAACCAGCGTTGCCCCTTCTTTAATCAGTGCAATTTCTTGTTCAGTCGGCGCATTCACTTTAAAAATAATGTCCGAATTCCAAACTTCTTCTGTTGTGCCGACAGCTGCACCTGCTTTTACAAATGCATCGTCTTCAAAACTCGCTTTAAAGCCGGCATTGTGTTCAACAATGACTTCAAAACCAAGTTTTTTGATCTGCTCAACGGTTTTCGGTGTTGCAGCAACACGTGTTTCACCGTTTAGCAGTTCTCTAGGTACACCAATAAGCATATTGACTCCTGTATTGGATAGTGGATTGAAACGCTATAAAAATAGCCCAATAGTTTTGAAAAAAAACGTAAATACTCTACCACTAAATGAGAAAGATTTGTAAAAAAATTATGCCTATCAATTCAATTATTTTATGGTTAATAACAAATTCTCAGATGTAGTAATTTTTGCTAAAATTTAGCACAATAAACATGCAACCAAATAGAACAAAAATGAATAACTTAGATCAAATTAAAATCGTTCTGATTGAAACCTCCCATTCCGGCAATATAGGCTCTGCGGCTCGGGCGATGAAAACAATGGGGCTGACTCAACTTTGTCTTGTTTCCCCCAAACAGCCGATTGATGAACAAGCTGTTTCGCTTGCTGCCGGCGCAAAAGATGTTTTGGATAATGCACAAACTTTTGCTTCTTTTGAAGAAGCGATTGCCGATTGCCATATCGTGATTGGCACTAGTGCAAGGCTTCGTCATTTGCAAAATACGCTGATTGAACCGAGAAAATGCGGCGAAATTGCCGTTCAACATACATTAAAAGGGAAAGTTGCTCTTGTTTTTGGACGAGAAAGAATTGGTTTAACCAATGAAGAACTATTGAAATGCCATTACCATTTAAATATCCCCACCAATCCGGAATACGGCTCACTCAATTTAGCAATGGCGGTTCAATTAGCATGCTATGAAGTTCGCATGGCATGGCTAGCCCAACAAGATTTGCAAAAAAATAGCCAAATCTCACCGCTTGCAGAGAGAGCAGCCTATCCAAGCAACGAAGCTTTAGAATACTTTTTCGAGCATACCGAACGTTTATACAAAGAATTGGGCTTTATCCGCAATGATGCTGTCATGCTGAAATTAAGACGGCTTTATCAAAGAGCTAGATTAGAAACGAATGAGCTAAATCTGTTGAGAGGAATGCTGACGGCTGTGGAAAAATATCATTTCTAAATATAAGCCTCCCAATAGGGAGGCTTTATAAATTATAACGTTTTCGCTAATGATTTAATATACTCTTTGAATTGTTTGCCAAACTTATCATGGCGTAAACTATATTCAACAAAGGCTTCCATATAGCCTAATTTATCACCACAGTCAAAAGTACGACCAGTCATATTAAATGCTTCTACCGTTTCTTGTTCAATTAACATATCAATCGCATCGGTTAATTGGATTTCATCACCAACACCTACAGGTGTTCTTTCCAATAAATCCCAAATATTTGCTGAGAACACATAACGACCTACAACAGAAAGATTTGATGGTGCATCTTCTTTTGCTGGTTTTTCTACAATGCGATTAATTGTAGCCGTTTCGCCTGCATTGATTTCAGCCCCGCCGCAATCAACTACACCGTAGTTACTGACTTCATCCATTGGTACTGGTGCAACCATGATTTGACTATTCCCCGTTTCTTTAAAACGTTTGAGCATCGCTGCTAGGTTTTCTGTTTTTTGATTTGCACTAAAATCTGCGAGAATAACGTCTGGCAATACCACAGCAAAAGGTTCATTACCTACCACAGCTCGACCGCATAATACGGCATGCCCTAGGCCTTTTGCATTACCTTGGCGAACATGCATAATTGTCACATCTTTCGGACAAATAGAACGCACTTCATCTAATAATTGACGCTTAACACGTTTCTCAAGCATCGTTTCTAGTTCAAAAGAAGTATCAAAGTGGTTTTCGATAGCGTTCTTCGAAGAATGAGTGACTAAAACAATTTCTTTAATGCCCGCGGCCACACATTCATTGACGATATATTGAATTAAGGGTTTATCAGCAACCGTTAGCATTTCTTTTGGAATAGCTTTAGTTGCAGGTAACATACGTGTGCCTAAACCAGCGACAGGGATAATGACTTTCATATTTATTCCTTTATTTGTTGTAAGATAAATTAACCGCTAACATTATAGTGCAAGCGGTTAATTTTGCTAAAGATTTTACATATTTTTATGATTATTGACGTAATAAAGCCAAAATCTCATCCATTTTCTGTTGCATCAGTTGCTTATCGCCACGCGTTTCTAAATTCAAACGCACAACAGGTTCTGTATTAGAACTTCTCAAGTTAAAACGCCAGTTTTCGTATTCCACGCTAATACCATCTAAAGTCTCAATTTTAGCATCAGAATATACCGCTTTGACTCGTTCAATAGCTGCTTTTGCATCACTTAATTTGCTGTTGATTTCGCCCGGGGACGGATATTTCTCTAGTCGAGCCCCAACTAATTGGCTTAAAGATTTGCCACTTGTGCAAAGTAATTCTAATGTAAGCAACCAAGGAATCATACCACTATCACAATAGAAGAAATCACGGAAGTAATGATGGGCAGACATTTCTCCACCGTAAATAGCATCTACTTCACGCATTTTTTCTTTAATGAATGAGTGACCAGATTTAGACATCACTGGAATCCCCCCCGATTGAGTAACGAGTTCCTCAGTATTCCAAATTAAACGTGGATCGTAGATGATGCGAGCTCCTTTATTTTTGGCTAAGAAAGCCTCTGAAAGTAAGCCAACCACATAGTAACCTTCAATAAAGCCACCTTTTTCATCAAACAAGAAACAACGATCGAAATCGCCATCAAATGCAATCCCCATATCTGCATTATTCGCTAATACTGCTTTAATAGAGTCTTCTCGATTTTCATGCAAAATAGGGTTAGGAATACCATTAGGGAAATTACCATCCGGATTGTTATGTACTTTAACGAACTCTACTGGTACTTGTTTTGCTTTAAATTGCGCTTCAATAGCATCAATAATATGCCCTGCTGCACCATTGCCCGAGTTGATAACTAACTTCCTAGCGGTCAATTTCGTTAAATCAATATAAGAAAGAAGATGTTCAACATATTCGCCTTGTACTGATTTTTGGGTATAAACACCGCGTTTTTCTACAACTGGGAAGTTATTTTCTTCCGCTAAGCGCTGAATATCGGCTAAGCCGGTATCCGCACTGATTGGACGAGAACCCTCTCGCACTAATTTCATGCCATTATAATCCATCGGATTATGACTTGCAGTTACCTGAATACCACCATCGGTTTTCAAGAATGAGGTCGCAAAATAAACTTCTTCTGTTCCCGTTAGACCTAAGTCAATCACATCCACACCTGAATCGAGCAATCCATTTGTAACGGCACTTTTCAGTTCATTGCTGGTTAAACGAACATCGCCACCAACAACTACCGATTTAGGCTTTAAAAACTGCCCAAAGGCTCGACCGATTCGGTATGCGATATCAACATTCAACTCCGTGCCTAATTGACCACGAACATCATATGCTTTAAAGCATGTTAATTTACTCATAGAATATTTCCTTGTAATACTTGCCTGGACATCATTCTTCCTGCTCAGGTGGATTTTCCTCAGCTTTTTTAATTCGTTGATAAATTTCTTGTCTGTGTACTGAAATTTCCTTAGGTGCATTTACCCCTAATTTAACTTGATTACCGCGTACACTTAGTACAGTAATCTCAACATCGTCTCCTACGAATAAACTTTCTCCTGTCTTCCGAGTTAAAATAAGCATCTTTACCTCCAAGATAAAAGCCCTTAGATATTGGGGCTGGCAAGGCGGATTCATTCTACCTTGCCTTCGTTATATAAGATTATAATTTTGCTTGAATCCATTCTTGTGCAAAGTTAAGTGCTTTTGCTAAATTTTGTGGTTCTGAACCACCAGCCATAGCCATGTCGGGACGACCACCGCCTTTACCTCCAACATATGTAGCCATCTCGCCAACAAGTTCTCCTGCTTTAATCTGCGTGGTTAAATCAGAACTAACTCCAACAATTAAGTTCACTTTGTCATCAGCTACCGTTCCTAATACTACGATGGCACTTCCTAGTTGGTTTTTCAAGTCATCAACCATCGTTCTTAGTACCTTAGGTTCAGTATTTTCTAATTGCGTTACAACAACATTCACACCGTTAATTTGTTTAGCTTGTTTTGCTAAATCCGCCCCAGCTTGAGAAGCTTGCTTCTCTTTTAATTGCTGTAGCTCTTTTTCAAGACGTTTTGCTTTATCTTGAAGTTGTTGGATTTTTTCAACAAGATTTGTGCTATCTGCTTTCAATAATTCCGCAGAATGTTGCGTCATTTGTTGTAAATTATGCAACCAAGCTAATGCCGCTTCACCAGTAATCGCTTCTACACGGCGAACACCTGCTGCAACTGCCCCTTCAGAAGTGATCTTAAATAGACCAATATCTCCTGTACGTTTTACATGCGTACCACCACATAGCTCAATTGAGAAGACAGACATATCAACAACACGTACAACATCGCCATATTTCTCTCCGAATAACGCCATTGCACCTTTTGCTTTCGCTTCTTCAATGCCCATTTCTTCGATCACAACTTCAATGTTTTCACGAATTTTTGCATTAACAATACGCTCAATCGCTTCAAGCTGCTCTTTAGTAATTGCTTCCGGTTGAGAGAAGTCAAAACGTAAGCCGTTTTCATTCACTAACGAACCTTTTTGCATTACATGTGTACCTAAAACTTCACGTAATGCTGAATGTAGCAAGTGTGTTGCAGAGTGATTTAATTGAATGCTATGACGACGCTCTGCTGCGACTTCAGCCGTTACTTTATCGCCAACTTTTAATTCTCCGGCTTCAATCTGTCCGATATGACCAAATACTTGCCCATATTTTTGCGTATCTACAACATGAAATTGGCAAAATTCTGTTGAAATTCGACCGCTATCACCAACTTGACCACCCATTTCTGCATAGAATGGCGTCTTGTCTAAAATAATGATCGCATTTTCACCTGATTTAACCACATCAACAGCATTACCATTGCTGAATAATCCCACTACAGTTGCTTCAGCGGTTAAATTATCATAACCGATAAAATCGGTTTTACCGTCAACTTTAATAACATTATTGTAATCCACACCAAAGTTACTGCTTGCTTTTGCTCTTTCACGTTGAGCTTGCATTTCAGCTTCAAAGCCAGCTTCGTCAATGACGATATTACGCTCACGGCAAACATCCGCCGTTAAGTCTAATGGGAAACCGTAAGTGTCGTATAACTTAAATGCCACATCGCCTGAAAGGGTATTATTCTCTACTTTTGTTAAAGCGTCTTCTAATAACGCCAAACCACGCTCAAGCGTACGAGCAAACTGTTCCTCTTCCGCTTTCAATGTTTTTTGGATATGCGCTTGTTTTTGTGCAACAATTTCGCCTGCGTGTCCCATTACTTGCGCTAAAGTAGGCACTAATTTATAGAAAAAGGCTTCTTTAGCGCCTAAAATATTCCCGTGGCGGACTGCTCGGCGAATAATTCGGCGTAACACATAACCACGACCCTCATTTGAAGGCGCAACGCCATCAGCAATTAAATATGAGCAAGAGCGAATATGATCGGCAATAACACGTAATGACTTGTTATCTAAATCTTTAACATTTAATAACTCTGCGATCGTTTTAATTAATGTTTGAAAAATATCAATTTCATAGTTTGAGTTTACGTGCTGCATAACTGCTGTCATGCGCTCTAACCCCATTCCTGTATCCACCGATGGTTTTGGTAATTTTTCCATTGTTCCGTCTGCTTGACGGTTAAATTGCATAAATACAATGTTCCAAACTTCGATGAAACGGTCGCCATCTTCTTCAGGTGTTCCAGGTAAACCACCCCAATATTTATCGCCGTGATCATAGAAAATCTCGGTACAAGGACCACAAGGACCGGTATCCCCCATTGCCCAGAAATTATCTGAAGCATATGGTGCACCTTTATTATCACCAATGCGAATAATATGATCAGCTGGTACTCCTACGATTTTATGCCAAATATCATAGGCTTCATCGTCCGTTTCATATACCGTAACATATAATTTTTCTTTAGGTAAGCCTAACCATTGCGGAGACGTTAAATATTCCCAACCGAATTGAATAGCATCCTGTTTGAAATAATCACCAAAGCTAAAGTTTCCCATCATTTCAAAGAAAGTATGATGGCGGGCGGTATAGCCTACGTTTTCTAAATCATTGTGTTTACCACCGGCACGAACACAACGTTGCGCGGTTGTCGCTCGTGTATAAGGACGCTTTTCTAAGCCAAGAAAAACGTCTTTAAATTGGTTCATTCCCGCATTAGTAAATAATAATGTCGGATCATTTTCCGGCACAAGCGAACTACTTTCTACAACCGTATGTCCCTTGCTTTGGAAAAAATCCAAAAAGGATTGTCTGATTTCTGATGTCGTTTTCATTCTAATAACGCTCTTGATTTAAACATAAAAATAAATTCGTAACATATCTATAACTAATCTATTCTACACCTTTTACATTCATTTTGCTAAATAGAATAATAAAAAATGTTGCTTTTTTATCTAAAAATTTTTCTAAAAAATAACCGCCTGATGCAAAACGCTTCAAGCGGTTATTTATTAGTAGAATATTAATTCACTTATTCACTTTCTAACGGGACAACAAGCATATCGACTGCAACGCTATTCATTACTTGACGAGTTGAAGACATAAATTTACTCCAAAAGTCCTGATGATGTCCTGTAACCAGTAAATCAACATTATGTTTTTCAACTGCTTCTTCCAATACCTGAGAAAAATCTCCTGTACCGTTCAAGCGTTCCGCAACAGGGTAGTTTATTTTTGATGCTAATTCATCTAATGCCTTATTGGTTTCTACTGAAACACTATCTTGTACAGCAGACATATTAATATCAATTAAGCCAGTATAAAGATCTGAAAAATTTACATCTACATGGATGATAGATAATTTAGCTCCACATTTTTCTGCAATTCCAGCACCTTTACGTAATAAAACAAGGCTTTCTTCTGAAAGATCAACTGCAACTAAAATATGTTTATACATAATAGACTCCTTGTTGTGTCTGTTTTTGTTATTGATATATTAGCAAATTCTTCTATAAAAAAATGAGATATACTTCTCATTTTTTTATTAAAATGTAAAAATTCTTATCACATTTTTAAGAAAGGAGATTTGTTATCAAATCTATACTTTCTTCCCTTGGAAATAAATGGTAAGATTTGCTTTAAATCAAATTTTAGTCAAATTAACACGGAATGAGTATGAAAATTGTGTCTGATTCAAAAACTTCAGGAAGAACAGCTTGTACGATTCACTGCCAAAACTGTAGTATTAGTCAGCTTTGCTTACCTTTTACCTTGAGCGAACATGAACTCACTCAACTTGATAATATAATTGAACGTAAAAAACCTATCCAAAAATCTCAAATCATCTTCCAATCTGGCGATGAACTTCGTTCTATTTATGCTATTCGTTCGGGAACTTTAAAAAGTTATACACTAAGCGAAAATGGAGAAGAACAAATCACAGCATTCCATTTACCAGGAGACTTAATAGGTTTCGATGCTATTATGAATATGAAACACGTGGGTTTCGCTCAAGCTTTAGAAACAGCAATGATTTGTGAAATTCCATTTGATATTTTAGATGACTTAGCAGGTAAAATGCCTAAAATTAGGCATCAAATTATGCGCTTAATGAGTAATGAAATCAAAAGCGATCAAGAAATGATTTTATTACTATCTAAAATGAGTGCAGAAGAAAAATTAGCTGCATTTCTCTATAACTTATCTCAACGTTTTGCAGCTAGAGGTTTCTCGGCTAGAGAATTTCGCCTGACAATGACAAGAGGCGATATAGGTAATTATCTTGGTTTAACTATTGAAACCATTAGTCGGCTTTTAGGACGATTCCAAAAAAGTGGCATGATTACCGTCCAAGGGAAATATATTACTATAAATAAAATGGATGAACTAATTGAAATGGCTGGTGGAGGAAAAAACCAAATACCATTTAAAGATATTAGTAATTGTTGTGGATAATCCCTGTTAATTTAAAAACAATATATCGTAGACAGATTTGTTCTTAAAATCTCTTTCCCCTTTAAATAAAAAAACCCTTTTGTATAAACAAGAGGGTTTTTTGTTGACTCTATATAAATTTTTATAGCAAAATTTACACGCGTTTGAAGTCCAAGTGAACAAGTTTTGGTTTTGTTGGGTGGCGTTGAATCGCTTGTACTTTAACTTGCTCTTCTTTACCTGCAACAACGATAGTTAACACTTCGTTATAGAACGCATCGTGAACTTGTGCGTTGTTTACATTATCGTGGTTTAATACGATTGATACAGGCTCTGCAGAACCACCGTAGATGATTGCAGGAACTTGACCATTGTGACGCAGGCGGCGGCTCGCACCCTTACCTTGCGCTGTACGAACTTCAGCTTCGAATTTGAATGACATTGTTTAATTCTCTTAAATAATGGAATTTTCATTCCGTAAAAATAAAAAATAGCAGGCGACCCAGCTATTTCCCTAAAATTATGTGACTAAAAGTCGGGCGCAATTCTACACGATTTAGAAAAAAAATGCAAAAAAAGAGATGGCATTCCATCTCTTTTTCTTGTTATTTCACATTATTCTACTAATTTTCTAACACGATCAGTATAAGCCTTCCAATCGGTTATTGGGCGAGTTGCCACGCCACTTTCCATTGCAGCTTTTGCTACCGCAGAAGATACTACTTCAATTAAGCGAGGATCGAAAGGTGTTGGAATTACATAATCTGGACCAAATGTTAAAGAACCATAAGTTGAAATAACTTCAAAAGGCACAGGCTCTTTCGCTAAATCTGCGATTGCGTGTGCTGCTGCCATTTTCATTTCCTCGTTGATGGTTGTCGCGCCAACATCTAAGGCACCACGGAAAAGGAATGGGAAACATAAAACATTATTAACTTGGTTAGGGTAATCCGAACGTCCTGTACAAACAACGGCATCTGGACGAACTGCTTTAGCTTCATGTGGTGTCGTTTCAGGAACTGGGTTTGCTAGTGCTAAAATAAGCGGATTATCAGCCATTGTTTTAATCATATCTTGCGTTAATGCACCGGCTTTAGAGCAGCCTAAGAACACATCGGCACCTTGAATGGCATCTGCTAATGTACGCCAGCCATTATCTTCAATAGCATAAAACTGTTTAGTTTCATCCATGTTATCGCCACGACCTTGGAAAATAACGCCTTTAGAGTCACACATAGTAATATTTTCTTTTTTGAAACCTAAAGAGCGTAATAAGTTTGTACAAGCAATTGCTGAAGCACCAGCACCGTTTACTACTAAACGCACTTCATCAATTTTTTTACCTACTACTTGCAAGCCGTTTAAGGCAGCTGCACCAACAATGATCGCCGTACCATGTTGATCATCATGGAAAACTGGAATACCCATTCGCTCACGCAATTTTTTCTCGATATAGAAACATTCAGGTGCTTTAATATCTTCTAAATTGATACCACCAAATGTTGGTTCTAATGCGGCAATAATATCAACTAATTTATCCGGATCTGTCTCATTAATTTCGATATCAAAAACATCAACGCCAGCAAATTTTTGCTGAATTTACAATCCAAGTGCAACAAAAAAAGAAGTACTCATCAACTAGAATATAATTTTGTTTCCACACAAAAACCACTTCCAAATGATGAGTACTTCCTACCGACATCTTACAATAAACGAGCGAGAAAAGATAATGATTTTACTCGCACAGGGCAAAAAACAAGCAGAAATTGCCAAAGCACTGGGACGTAGCTCCAGCACCATTTCTCGCGAGCTGAAACGACACGCTCTAGAAAGCTACAGTGCAACGAACGCACAAAACAGCTATTTGAAGCATCGTCAAAATAGCAAAGCACAGCGCAAATTAGAGCAGCCTGAATATTTCAATTTGGTGCAAGAAAAGTTTCTGACAGAAAACTGGTCGCCCGAACAAATCAGCGCACGATTAAAATTGGAAAAATCTGAATTATCCATTAGTTATTCAACCATTTATCGTGGTATTTATTCAGGGTTGTTTGATATAGGCGAACGCAAAGCCAGTCGCAAACTGCGCCACAAAGGCAAAACACGGCATACAAAAAATCATCATGAAAAACGTGGCAAAATTCAGATATCCAACCATTTGAACGACCGTCCCATTTCGGCGCAAAATCGCAGTCGCTTTGGACATTGGGAAGCCGATACCGTACTGGGTAAAGCGGGTGGAGCTTGTTTGCTGACGCTGACGGAACGCAAAAGTCGTTTTGAGTTGGTGAAGAAAATTCCTGCCAAAAAAGCCGAAGCAGTCCAAAAAGCCATGATTGAATTGCTGGATTCACATATATTGCGGTCAATTACGCCAGACCGTGGTAAAGAATTTGCCCAACATCGTTTGGTAACAGAAGCACTGGGTGTAGAATTTTACTTCCCCGAGCCGCATCAACCGTGGACACGGGGAACGAATGAAAATACAAATGGGTTACTTCGTGAATACTTTCCGAAGCACCAAGACATCAATCAGTGGAGCGAAGTTGATATTCAACAGGTGATCAATAAACTGAATTTACGACCACGTAAATGTTTAGGTTGGAAAACACCTTATGAAGTTTACTTCAAAAAATCGTTGCACTTGGTTTGACAATTCAAGTTTAAATAGTACACCTTTACCTTCCATTACTGGTTTGGATGCTAATGCACCAATATTACCTAGACCTAAAACCGCAGTACCATTAGAAATCACTGCCACTAAGTTGCCTCTCGCAGTATAACGGCTTGCTGCTGCCGGATTTTTTTCAATTTCGAGACACGGCTCAGCAACACCTGGAGAATATGCTAATGCTAAATCATGCTGAGTAGCTAAATTTTTAGTTGGTGTAACGGAAATTTTGCCTGGAACGGGAAATTCGTGGAAGTCTAATGCCTGTTGTTTTAAATCACTCATACTGTATCCTTATTAAAACGAGAGAATGGAAGGAATTTTATTTTATTGCAAATTTTAACCTAATTTTGTGATCTAGATCGTAATTTTAACAATTTGTTAAAACTTAATTCATTAGAAAAATAACATATTATGTGAAAAAACAATGGGGTTTTGTAAAAGATCTACAAAACCCCACCGCTTAATTAGAATTTATCTTAGTTTACTGTTGGTAACCAACCTGCGCTGAACAGGAACTCCCACCAAGCAATACCTAATGTTGCGTGAATGAGTAAGCTACCGAATGCAATCACTGCACCTGCTGTCCACCAAGATTTAATGTCGTTATAACCTGCACCAAATGTGATTGGACCTGGACCACCACCGTAGTGCGTTACAGAACCACCGTAAGAGTTAGAGAATAATAAGCCTAATGCTAATAATTCAACCGGTGCACCTGCTACTTTACCGACTGTTGCAAATACAGGAACCATTGCAGCTACATAAGCACCACCTGATGCAAATAAGTAACGTACAGCAACACTCAAGAGTAAAATAACGATTAAAGCAATGTTACCATGGTCGCCAAAGTTTAAGTTTGCACTTAATGTATCTGCTAACCATTTGAAGAAGCCTGCTTTCTCTAAAATGCCAGACATACCAATGATACCACCGTACCAAATTAAGGTATCCCAACCCGCTTTATTTTTACGGATATCATCCCAAGATACGATGGTTAATACAACGCAAAGTACCATGGTAATTAACGCAACTGTTGTTGCATTTACATTTAAGAAATCAGAGAAAATCCAGCCAAATAACGCTAATACGAATAACACTGCTAATGCTTTCTCACGGAAAGACATTGGACCTAATTCATCTAAGCCTTTTTTCGCAATCGCTTTATTATCTACATTTTTTAACTCTGGTTTAGCAATAATGTAGCAGATAAATGGAATGATAAATAAGCATAATAAACCTGGTACAGAAGCAGCTAAAAACCATTGAACCCAGTTTAAGTTTAAACCTAAAATTGGAGACATCAATGATAATGCTAATGCGTTAGGCGCCATCGCTGTTAAGAAGATATAGCTGGTTGTTTTTACCACCATATATACGTTTAACAATAAGTAACGACCTGCTAATTTAGGTGATTTTTCCGGATCTGAACCTAAAGCGACTGCCACACTGTTAATAATTGGGAATACAATCCCCCCTGCACGAGCCGTGTTTGACGGAGTTGCCGGAGAAAGTAATAAATCAAGGAAAACAGTCACATAACCTAAACGGAGAGTTGTGCTTCCTAACCAACTAATCATGTGATATGCAATACGTTTACCTAAACCGGTAATCACGAATGCAGAACTAAGCGTAAATGCGGTAAAGATCAACCACGTTGTTCCTGATTGATAACCCGCAAGCGTATGGCTTACTTTCACAAATTCTTCTGCACCAGCCGTATTACCGATAGTTGCAGCAGAAGCCGCGACAGCTGCAAGTAATAATACTGGCTCGCCATATGGTTTAATCACAAGACCTACGATTGTTGCAATGTAGATCCCTAATAAACGCCAAGCAATCAGAGAAAGTCCCTCTGGTGCAGGCAGTAAGAAGAAGAGCACAGGTATTGCAACCAGTACTGCAACTTTTTGCGCTTTAGATAAAGCCATAGTTCACCTCTATTAAGATTTAAGATAACATTTTAAAAAAATCGTTAATGCCAATAAATCTGCACTGCCACCTGAACTCAAATTACGTGCAATGCAGGCTTGATCAAATTCTGCGAGACTTGCAATCAAGCTGTCTTTATTTTGTAAAATCGTACTATTTTCCAACCGCTTGCTCGCCTCCTTTTGTATAAATGTTAAACCTTCCATCTTCCCACGATTAACAACATTCGTATCGGGATTATTTGCCATTAAATACAATAATATAATTAACCATTGATGTTGTAATTCAACATTTTTGTATGCTTCAACAAAGTCTAATGCTTGTCTTACTAATAAGAAGCCACTTTCTGCTTCCCCTCTGGCGCCTGTTAAACCATATTCTCTAAACAATCTAACGCCAGCGGTAAGAGGTTGATGATCAGGATAATGCTTTAATTCTTCTGTTAAACCCTGAGTAAATTGAGCAACTTGTTCACAAATAGCATTAACCAAAGAGTGGTTTTGCTTAAGCTGATTTTCTATTACATCTAACGCATACAATCGTCCAATCGCGGTACAAATTAACCCAAATGCAAAAATTGCGCCTTTATGGGTATTCACATCATTTGTTGCCTGCCGCATGGCCTTTTCTGCAATAACACCAAGCGGTCTAATTTGTGCCAAAATTTGCGAATGGGGCAAATTGACGGTTTCTATCCCCTTTAATACAAACTGTGCAAAAAACGGGCGTAATGCTAGCGCACTTTGCTCAAAAGTTTTCAGGTTCATATCCTGATGAGAACCATTATTTATACTGTCCACTAAACCTGGTTTTGGCGATAATCTTGCTTCATCAACTAATGCTTGATAAACCATTGTGGCAATTCGCTGTGAGAAATCATCTGCCTGAACACGCGTCTTCATTTCGCTCCAAATCGCTTCAAAGCTATGTTTTCTTGCTCTGGCACACACTTTTGCTTCATCTTGACAGACTAAACAAGGGCGAGGCGGATAATTAAATTCTGTACGACTTAATAATCTGCCATCCGCTTGAATAACATCGATATCCCATAAACGAGCAAGAGGCGAACTCTCTTCTAAAGCGATCATTGCCCTTTTTAGCTTGTCAGCCTCAATAGGCAGTACAAATAATGCTTCATGTCCCGTATTTAACGGTCTAATAAATTCTGCTGTGGGCTTTACCCCTAAAGCCGAAAAACAAGCGGTCAAATTTTCTAATGCGCTTGCAAACACATAATCGAGCAACGCATTTTTCTTAACGCCCCCTACCGCAAGCAAAGTGAGCGACAATACTGTTTGACCGTATTGTGCTAAACATTGTTGCTGAAGTTGAACTCGGTTTTCTCGAGCTTCAAGTAGCTGCTCAAGACTTACCTCTTCACCGTCCAAAGAAAAATCATTATAAAATTGCTCAAACATATTGACCGCTTACTCAATAAGGCGAGTATAAAATTTATGCTCGCTTATCTTTTTATGCTTTTACTTGATATACCGTGTCAATCACAGAACCATCACGGTAACGAACAACCGCAACAGGTTTATCTGTGAATTCAATATCTTTCGGTTTACCTGTAATGCTATACGCACGTTCACAAAGTTGTTCAATCGTGAATAATTGAATACCTGCTTCTGTTAATTTTTCAATTAAGTCAGGGCGTTTAGGGTTTACCGCAACACCGTGATCGGTTACAAGAACATCAATGTTTTCACCTGGGGTTACACAAGTAATAACATTTTCTACCACCGTTGGGATACGTCCACGAACTAATGGCGCAACGATAATTGCAACTTGAGCAGAGGATGCCGTATCACAGTGACCACCTGAAGCACCACGAATAACACCATCAGATCCTGTTAATACGTTTACATTAAATTTGGTATCAATTTCTAGTGCTGAAAGAATAACCACATCTAAACGCTCAACAGAAGCACCTTTTGAACTATAGTTTGCATATTGGTTAGCCGATACTTCGATATGATTTGGGTTACGAGCAAGGGATTCTGCCGCATCTTTATCGAAAGATTGAACGTCAATCAGTTTTTTGATTAAACCTGCTTCGTGTAATGCCACCATGCTTGAAGTAATTCCACCTAATGCAAAACTTGCAGTGATATTTTCACGGCGCATTTTTTCTTCCATAAAACGGCTTACGGCAAGTGCAGCACCGCCAGAACCGGTTTGGAATGAGAAACCATCTTTAAAGTAGCCCGAACCAAAAATTACTTCAGCACATTTACGAGCGATTAAAAGTTCACGAGGGTTTGTAGTCATACGTGTTGCGCCACCACCGATTTTTTTCGGATCGCCAACAGCATCAACT
Organism: Actinobacillus porcitonsillarum; assembly: GCF_003101015.1. Lineage (NCBI taxonomy): Bacteria > Pseudomonadati > Pseudomonadota > Gammaproteobacteria > Pasteurellales > Pasteurellaceae > Actinobacillus > Actinobacillus porcitonsillarum. Next base: position 1,910,969 of record NZ_CP029206.1, read on the forward strand.
TGTACGATTAAATCCACTTGGTCTTGTGCAATGCTGATTGGATGAAGTGGATATTCGCCAAATTCTTCTGTTAAAAGCACAACTTTATCAGCAAATTCCGCATCAACACGAGCATAGCCTAATGAACCACATTTACTTTTACCGGTAAAACCATTGGCATTACCGAATTTATCGCAACAAGGTACCCCTAAAAATGCCACGTCAATTTTTAATTCACCTGATTTCACTAAGTGAACACGGCCGCCATGCGAGTGAATATTAACCGGCTCAGCAAGGATGCCTTTTGAAATTTCATCTGCTAATTTACCACGTAAACCTGATGAGTAAATTTTGGTTACAACACCATTTTTAATGTGTTCTACGATTGGGAAATGGCTATCGATCAATGAACTTGAAGCTAAAGTTAGGTTTTTAAAGCCCATTTCAGCAATTTTATCCATCACCATATTTACGACAAAGTCGCCACCACGGAAAGCGTGGTGAAACGAAACGGTCATACCATCTTTTAAGCCTGAACGGCGAATAGCATCTTCTAAACTATCACAAATTTTGCGGTCTTTCGCAGTACGAGCAAGAGATTCAGCTTTTGGCACTGCTTGATAAACAGCTTTACCGCCATTAAATTTTTCAACACGTTGTTCTCTAGTTGTCATTTTCTTTCCCCTTACTCTTCACGAATACCTGATTTAGCACGTTCAAGCACTAATCTTGCACGATCAATAATCGGTGCATCGATCATCTTACCGTTTAATGAAACAACACCTAAACCATTACGTTCAGCTTCTTCTGCTGCTTCAATAATTTTTTGTGCTTGTTCCACATCTTTTTGTGTCGGTGCAAATAAATTATGTAGTAACTCAATTTGGCGAGGGTTCACTAATGATTTACCATCAAAACCTAACTGTTTAATCAGAGCCGCTTCTTTTAAGAAACCTTCTTCGTTATTTGCGTTTGAATATACGGTATCAAATGCTTGAATACCGGCTGCACGTGCTGCTTGTAAAATTGAGCAACGTGCGAATAATAATTCAATACCTTCAGGTGAACGTTCTGTTTTTAAATTACGTACGTAGTCTTCTGCACCCAATGCAATACCGATTAAACGTTTAGAGGCGGTTGCAATTTGGTTTGCTTGCGTAATACCAAGTGGTGATTCAATTGCCGCTAACATTTTGGTTGAACCGACTTCACGACCACACGCTTTTTCAATTTCAGTAATCTCACGATCCATATCAATTACATCTTGCGCTGTTTCGGTTTTTGGCATACGCACAACATCAACACCTGCACGTACAACGGCATTTAAATCCGCTAAACCAAACTCAGAATCTAATGGATTAACACGAACAACCGTCTCAATTTCTTGATATAGCGGGTGTTGCAATGCGTGAGCAACTAAGATACGTGCAGAATCTTTTTCTTTTAAAGCGACCGCATCTTCAAGGTCAAACATAATTGAATCAGGTTTATAGATGAAAGTATTGCTAATCATCGCTGCATTTGAACCCGGTACAAACAGCATACTTCTTCTTAATTTCATAGCACTTTCTCCCAATCAATTTTTTCGTCTGTTGCACGTAAAAGCGCAGCTTTCAATCTTGCACGAAGTACGCAATCAAGTGCGCCTTTATCTTCTACAATAACTTGAGCTGCGGTTACATTAAATTGTTTTAGAACGTCATTGATGGTGGCTAAAATGTCATCACCAAATTGTTTACCTACTGAACTGTTGAGTTCGATTTCCAGTTGTGCAGAAGGTGCAATTCGCACTTGTGCATCGCTAGATTCTAATGTGCCGGCTACGGCAACTTTGGTTATCTGCATAATGCGTTCCTTTTATTTTTAATGAATGAAATCAGTTGATTGAAAGTATTGTTAATTAAACATCTAGATGTTTCGCATTTTAACCAACTAAAAAAAAAAATCTAATAATAAAGAGGTATGTTTGATGTATGTCAAATTTTATTTCTTACATGAATTTATTTCATCTTCATTTTGAGAATTATGTAATTGACTTACATTAGCCAAACTCTTAAAGTACAGCTTAATTACATTAAAAACAATATAAGGAAAAAGGGTTTCTCACATGAGTTTTGCAGCCAATATCGATCAATTAAATCAAAATATTGCCGACTTAAATGGCAAGATCAACGTTTCTTTTGAATTTTTCCCACCTAAAAATGAAAAAATGGAGACCTTACTTTGGGATTCTATTTATCGTTTAGCTCCACTTAAACCAAAATTCGTTTCAGTGACTTATGGTGCAAACTCTGGAGAGAGAGATAGAACACACGGCATTGTGAAAAGTATTCAACAAGAAACAGGTTTAATTGCAGCACCTCATCTTACTGGTATTGATGCAACACCTGATGAACTTAAAGTTATTGCCAAAGATTATTGGGATAATGGGATTCGCAACATTGTTGCATTACGTGGCGATGAACCACCAGGTTATACTAAAAAGCCTTTTTATGCCTCAGATCTTGTCGCATTACTAAAAGAAGTGGCTGATTTTGATATTTCTGTGGCAGCATACCCTGAAGTTCACCCTGAAGCTAAATCAGCACAAGCAGATTTACTCAACCTCAAACGAAAAATTGACGCTGGTGCAAACCGTGCGATTAGCCAGTTCTTCTTTGATATTGACAGCTACTTACGCTTCCGTGACCGCTGTGTCAATGTGGGGATTGATGTTGAAATTGTTCCGGGTATTTTACCTGTTACCAATTTCAAACAATTACAAAAAATGGCGCAACTCACAAACGTCAAAATTCCAAGTTGGATGCATAAAATGTATGAAGGTTTAGATAATGATCCAACGACACGAAATTTAGTCGCAGCGAGTATCGCCATGGATATGGTTAAAATCCTTTCAAAAGAAGGCGTAAAAGATTTCCATTTCTATACGCTAAATCGCTCAGAATTAACTTATGCGATTTGCCATACTTTAGGGGTTCGTCCTTAATCAATTTAGCCCCATTTTTAATAAAATAGAATGGGGCTTTTATCTATAAGAAAATCTATAATTATTTTAATAAATTACAAAATTTTCTCAAAATCTGACCGCTTACAATGATTTAATATGCTGCAACTATAGAAAGTTCGATGATATTGCCTAATTCGTGTTTTATGTTTGTAGAAGCTATGATTGTACAATCCTCAGAAATAAGGGACGATATAGATTCCATAAGCATATGATATTCATCCAAAAGAAGATTTTCATCTGATGTAATTGAGATAACTGCACCATTTATTTCTTTTATTTTCTTGTGGCTTTTTGATAATAAATGAGTAATTACATCATCAGCACTAATCGTCTCTCCTTTTCGCTCTATTTCAAAAGAGTAAAAGCCTATTTCTTTTGCACCATAAGAAACTGTTTTAATATCTTCCACATCAACACTAATTAAATTATTCGCTGAAATCAAATCTATTATTACTGTAATAGCATCAAATAAATCCGTTTCTTTAAGTAACATACACTCTACTTGTAATGGCTTATTTAATGCAATAAGGAGATCTATCCGCTTTTCTAAATCAAGTAGCCACTTATGACAATTACTATGCAGACTTTCCCCTCTTGCTGGTAGTACGACTACAGATAAGCAATTAAACTGGAATGATTTTGCAAACTGATAACACAGTTGTAAATCTCTCTCATTATTTTCCACAAACAGAAGTGTAAATGATTCAGTATCCACTGTCATAGCTTCTGTAAGTGACTCAATATAATGAAATGATGTAACAAGCGGTGAATTTTCGTGATTTTTTTACGAATTCATTACCTTGCAAGCCAATGCCGATAAATTGCATTTTTTTAGACATATAGATCTCCTTGTTGATTGGAGCTATTAAATATAATGGTTAACACGACAAGATATGTCGCACTAAATACTCTCTTTATCAATATCCCAAATATCTTCTCCAAAATGTCTTATCCACCATTCCAACATATCAGTATCGGCAACGGTCGCTTGGAATCGGTAATGTTCTTCGCTTTCTTCAAGTGTAATTTGATCTTTTGAAAGTGGCGTTTCAGTTAAATGGAAGCCAGCCCAGCGAGTAATAGAAAATGTTAGTTTCACTTTTCCGCCACTGCCAAAACCTAAATGCCCTTCATCTTGATACTGTTTTAAGTTGAAATCTTTTGGGCGTTCAAAGCTAAAGGTTGAGAGTTTCGCTTTTTTGATACGATGTAAAACAAGTAAGCGGTTATCATCAAACCCATCATAACGAGCGACTAAATAGGTGCTTGCCCCTTGTTGTGCAATCGCCAACGGCATAATTTGTGCTTTATGCTTTTTACCGGTTTGGTTTTGGTATTCAATATGCAGTAACTTATTTTGGAAAAGTGCGGTACTGACGGCGGTAAATACATCTTCTTTCACTTTGGCTGGGATAAGTGGCTGGCTGGTCGGTACGCTACAAATTTTCCCGAGCCACTGATGTTCAGGATTGCTCGTTCCTATTCCGACAATTTTTTCTGCCTGTTTAAAAAAGGGTTCCATGGACGACATAATATTTACCGGCAAGAGATATTTAAGTTGCTGTTCCGCTAATTTTAAAATTAACGCTTGTTGTTCATTCAACATAGACACCGAAAGCCCTTCAGCATGTTCGAGCCAATAATAAGCGTATTCGTTATCACGATCATCGCACTCTAAACCGGTAAAATAATCGCTTAATTTTTTTAAGGCACGTTGAACACTGCGTTTATCTTTTGTAAATCCAGCATCTGTAATAGCAGAATACATTTCTGACGTGGTAATTCGTCTTGGTTGTCTAGGTATGCGGCGTAAAATTTCGAGTAGAAAGAAGGTAGAATCTAAATCAGATGGACGTTTAGGCATAATAATCTCCTTAGTCAAACTAAGGCGATTATAGCAATCTTAGGGCATACATTTGTAAAAAATAGAAAGAATTTTACCGCTTGTAAGCCCTTAGGTTATCGTTAATAATCAGTATTTTTCTAGATCTTCTGAAAAAATATCATCTTCAACACTTGCGATACGCTTTTCTTCACTCGCCCATTCGCCTAAGTCAATAAGTTGGCAGCGTTCGCTACAAAATGGGCGGTATTTGCTTGATGGATTCCATAGCACTGGTTTGCTACAAATAGGGCAATTTACGATTGTTTCTGACATTGTTTTTCCTCTGCGAATTGAAGATAAAGTGTATGTAAGTGTTTTACTTGTTGTTGAAGCTGCACTAAGCCCCTCTCAAAAGGAAGATTATTTTCAATAATATCATCGGCATAGCTTAACCGCACGTCTCGGCTCACTTGCGATTTCATAATGTTTTTAATGGTTTCGAGATGATTTTGATCTCGTTTTGCCGCTCGTTCTAGTTGAATTTCAGGGGCAACATCAATCACTAAAATACGATCACATAATGCCGTTAATTGGTTCTCAATCAGCAACGGTACAACAAAAAGCACATAAGGTGCTTGACATGCCTGTAATTGGCGTAGCATTTCTTCTCTAATAGCTGGATGAAGTAAATGATTTAACCATTGTTTTTCGGCTTCATGCGCAAAGATAATTTGGCGTAATTTTGCCCGATCTAGCTCACCTTGTTCAGTTAAAATACCATGCCCAAAATGCTCGGCTATTTGGGCTAATAACGGCGAGCCTTTCTCTACAACTTGGCGAGAGACAATATCCGCATCAATAATCGGAACGCCTAATTCTGAAAATAAATTGGCAATGGTTGTTTTACCACTGCCAATTCCACCGGTTAAGCCCACAACATATGTCATATGATTTTCCTTTTACACGTTAGGCTTAAATTTTATCAATAAATACCATAAAAGTCGAAGCGGTTATAAAAGGGATAAAAGGCAATTTAGCCAGCTTTTGTTTTGTGATTCCCCAATAAACAAGATAATAAATAATCCCGAGTAAAGAGGCGATAAGAATTAAATACAGCATTTGTTCTATTTGAAATAGCGGTGCCAAGGCTAAAAAAAGTAAATAATCGCCCATACCAATCCCCTCTTTTTTTAAAATCACGAGTGAAATAATTTGAATGATGATAAATAACCCAATAAGAACATATAAGGTATTAATTTCGCCTTGAGATAAGGACAATAAAAAGATCAGTGCGACCACTCTAATATCTGTTAAATAATAAGCAATATCTAAACAGGCTAAAAAACATAATAAAATTAAGATTCCGCCAATAATCACATCATCATAAAGTATTATAATGCTTGGAAATAATAGAAAAAACAGATAAGAAAAATGCATTTCTTTCGGCTGTAAATAAGATTTTTGCTGAAATAACTCATAATTTTCTTCCATCTCAATAAGAGAATGATATTCTGCATAAATTTGGTGATTGATTCTCAAAGCAAATGCAGGAATTTCTTTTCTTCCCCACCATGCGAAACAAATCGCTATGATGATTTTTAACATATAAATAGCCATATTCCATTTACTCTACGCATTATTCTACTAACGATCCCATATCAAAAATAGGAAGGTATAAGCCCACAATAATCGTCCCTACAATAATCCCCATAATCAACATTAACATCGGCTCTAATAATTGAGAAATAATGTCAATTTGATAATCCAATTTTTGCTGATAAATTTCATGAATATGCTCGCTCATTTGTGCTAAATTGCCACTTTTTTCGCCAATAAACAGCATTTGAATGACCTGCTCATTAAACAAATTTGGATTTAAACTTTCCGATAGTGAATAACCTTGCTTTAATAGTTGAAGGGCTGTTGTAATTTCTTGCTGTAATTGTGGATCATCAGGTGTTTCAGATAAAAAAGAGCGTAATATTGCATCCAGCCTGATATTCGCATTCAACATTAGGGCTAAATTTTGATGAAAAAAGACAATTCTCGCATAATTAAAAATCTGATTAAAAACAGGTGTGGCTTTCAATAAACGATTTTTAACATGTAAAAACCAAGCTGTTTTTTTAGCTATAAATCTGAAAAGCAACATGATAACAATAAAAAAGAAAATAAATTCGCTAATATATTCTTGTAAAAATGCCGATAGACTAAATAAGATTTCCGTAATCATCGGAAGGCTTTTCTCTTTTGCGCCATATAATTCTGCAAATTGCGGAACGATAAATAACAATAAACCAATTGAAAGTGAAAAAGAGATCGTTAAAACAACAATGGGGTAAAATAAGATCTTTTTTACCTTTTTTAAGGTTGTTTCTTTCTCTTTTCTGGCTTTAGCTATATTTTGTAAAATAGTTTCTAACTTACCACTTATCTCTCCCATTTTAATCAGTTGGATTTCTTGTTGTGGGATATATTTTTCAGATTTTTCTAATGCCGTTGAAAATGCATAGCCTAATTCAATCCATTTGATTAAGGCTTCTAGCCATAAATAAATTTTTATTTGTGTACAATTTTCTAAAATCATCGCCAATGCCGATTTTAAAGGAATTTTAGCTTTTACCAGCATTGCTAATTGAGAAAGGACTTGAGTTATTTCTTCTGATTGTGGCGATTTTGCTAAAGCAAAATTCCGACTTATTTTGATATGATGATAACCCTTTTTTAACAGCAAATTTTCTAACTCTTCTTGATTTTTTGCTAATCGCTTCCCTTTTTGTTTTTGCTCAAATCGATTTATTGCCGACCATTGATATTCATATACCTTAAACATAGCCTAATACTCTTTTCACTTCCGTTTCATCTGTTATTTTTGCCATGACTTTTTCTTTTGCACTTTCAGCAAGTGTTTTAAAGTCTAAACAAGCGGTCGTTTTTTCAAAAAAATTGCCATTTTTAGATAACAATTGGTAAACGCCTGTACGTCCTTTATAGCCCTGATAACAATGTTCACATCCTTTTCCTAAACAGCTCGGGCAAAGCGTTCGCACTAATCTTTGCGCAATAACTAAGAGCAAGGAATTATTCAATTCATATTCTTTTATCCCTAATTGTAATAAACGTTCCACGGCAGAGAATGCGTCATTAGTATGTAGTGTCGAAAGTACCAAATGCCCGGTTTGCGCAGCTCTTAATGCCATTTGCGCACTTTCTTCATCTCGAATTTCACCAAACATAATGATATCCGGATCTTGGCGTAAAAAAGTTCGTAATAATTGACTAAAATCCAATTGAATACCTCGATTTACTTGTGTTTGAATAATTCCCTCGATTTCAATTTCAATCGGATCTTCAGCGGTAATAATATGTCTCTGATTGTTATTTAAATAACTGAGTGCACTATATAACGTAATACTTTTACCACTCCCCGTTGGTCCTGTGACTAAAATTAAACCTTGAGGTTGTTCTAAGGCAAAAATTAATTTTTCTTTTTGATGTTGATTAAATCCTAGAGATAAAAAATCAGCTTGTGTTGGTTTATTTTTTTGTAAACGTAGTACTAATTTTTCGCCATAATTGGTCGGCAGGCTTGATACACGAAAATCTAAAACATCCCCTAATAACGTTTTAAAATGAAATTGCCCATCTTGTGGAAATCTTGTTTCGCTAATATCTAATTTAGCTAAAAGCTTAATCCGTGAAACTATCCGATTTGATAAATTAAGCGGCAATGTTTTATAAATATGTAAAACGCCATCAATTCTTAATCGAATCATTAAATGTGCTTTTTGAGGTTCAATATGAATATCAGATGCGTTTTGTTGTAAACAAAATTTAAAAAGCTGGTCCAGTGTTTGAATAATTGGATCATTTGGATTTATTATTTCCTCTTGATCTTTTTGGGCTAATTGAAATTCTGATTCTTCATAAACTACTTGTTGTTCAGGCGATAATTCATTAAGTAAATACTTTAACTCTTCCCTAGAAATTAATACGGGCTCAATGGCTTTATGCACCAAAAATGAGAAAATTTCGCAAGCGGTTAAATTATTTAAATCATCAATGGCTAACCAAAGTTTTTCTTTATCTTCTTTTATTGGCACCGCTAAATAACGAAGCAATATCTGCTTTTCATGGCAATTTTTCTGCCACTGTTTTTCTGAAATATCAAATACTTCTTGAGTATTAAGATCACATACTGAATAAGTCATACGTTATCCTCCCCATTCTTTCTACGAGGTAAAAAGAATGGGTTGTTTTTTAGTTAGTCGAACAGAAATTTGCAGGGAATAAGCTGGTATCTGAACCCGTACATGCGGTTTTCCAACTAATCGTATTATTTGCAAATGTTGGGGTCATGCTATAACCAAAGCCATCAACATTTCCTTTTCCTGCCACACTAATTACCCCATTCGTAACCGAAACAGATTTCAAATATTTGGTTTCATCACTTGAGGTTTTATTGGCTTGAATACCATTTGATCCCCCCGAACAATTCGTCACAGCACCGGTATTGTAGATACACACCTCCACATCTGATTTATAAGAGGAAGATGCTCTGAGTAATTCAGATAGTGCCGCTTTCTGGGTATAGGTGGTATATGAAGGGATCGCAATCGTGGCAAGAATGGCAATAATCGCAATCACGATCATCAATTCAATTAACGTAAATGCCTTTGCGGTTTTAAATAAAAATTGAGATTTCATGTAAAGTTCCTTTTGTTAAGCGCAAGATTTGCGCCCTCATAGTTTGCCGAACTCACTCTTTTTTGCGAGCGGCAATCTTAAAATTTTCGAGCACGATCGCAAAAATAGTTGCATAGCATTTACTTTAAGCCGTAAACTTTGCTATTATCTGTTTGTTTTTACAGTGATTTATTTTGAGGTTAAAAATGGCTAAAGCTCCTAAAACAGCCTATGTTTGTAATGATTGTGGTGCGGAATATTCAAAATGGCTTGGGCAATGTAAAGAGTGTTTCTCTTGGAATACCATTAGCGAAGTTCGTCTCATTTCTGCCAAAGAAACAAAGAAAAATGACCGCTTTAGTGGCTATGCCGGTGAAACATCGGGCAAGGTACAGGCGCTCTCAGAAATTAGCCTTCAAGAAGTACCTCGTTTCAGCAGTGGATTTTATGAATTAGATCGTGTTCTCGGTGGTGGGGTTGTGCCGGGTTCTGCCATTTTAATTGGTGGACACCCAGGAGCGGGAAAAAGTACCCTACTCCTTCAAGTAATGTGTGGCCTATCAAAGGAGATCCCGACACTCTATGTCACGGGGGAAGAATCGCTACAACAAGTAGCAATGCGAGCAAATCGATTAGGCTTACCCACTGAACATCTTAAAATGCTTTCAGAAACATCTGTGGAGCATATTTGTAATATCGCCGATCAGGAAAAGCCGAAAATTATGGTTATCGACTCCATTCAAGTGATGCATCTTGCCGATATTCAATCTTCGCCAGGGTCTGTTTCTCAGGTGCGTGAATGTGCTTCATTTCTTACCCGTTATGCCAAAACACGCCAAGTCGCTATTATTATGGTTGGTCACGTAACAAAAGACGGCACATTGGCAGGGCCGAAGGTTTTAGAACATGCCATAGATGCTTCTTTACTTTTAGAAGGCGAATCTGACTCTCGCTACCGAACATTACGCAGCCAAAAAAACCGTTTTGGTGCGGTAAATGAACTCGGTGTTTTTGCGATGACGGAACAAGGTTTACGCGAAGTTAAAAACCCTTCTGCAATTTTCCTTAGCCGTAGCGAAGAATTAGTATCAGGTAGCTCTGTGGTTGTATTGTGGGAAGGAACACGCCCACTGCTTGTTGAAATCCAAGCTCTTGTCGATCACTCAATGTTGGCGAATCCACGCCGTGTCACTGTAGGTTTAGATCATAATCGCTTATCTCTATTACTTGCCGTACTCCATCGCCATGGTGGACTACAAATGTCGGATCAAGATGTATTTGTGAATGTTGTGGGTGGTGTAAAAGTAACAGAAACCAGCGCTGATTTAGCCCTAATTCTTGCCTTAATTTCTAGCTTTAGAAATCGCCCACTACCACAAGATTTAGTCATCTTCGGCGAAGTCGGCTTAGCCGGCGAAATACGTCCTGTTCCGAGTGGTCAAGAACGTATTTCTGAAGCCGCAAAACATGGTTTTAAACGTGCCATCGTACCTTTTGGTAACATGCCGAAAAAAGCCATTAAAGGTATGGAAGTAATGGGGGTTAAAAAGCTCTCCGAAGCGTTAGATATTTTGGGGAATTTGTAAAAATGAGCCGAATAGTATAACTATTCGGTATTTTTTAACGCTCAAATACCATAAATCGGCAGTCGTATGCATTTTCGGCATCTTTTTCTGACCAAATTTCTTGGGTTAATTGCCAATTTTCTTCGTCAAATTCAAATAGTGTGTCGCCGTCGATGTCTGCTTGAATTTCTGTCAGATATAATTTATTTGCTATCGGTAAAGCCTGCTTAAATAATTCTCCGCCACCAATAATCATAATTTCATCGGTATTTGCAAAACTTTTCGCTAATTCAACCGCTTGTTCTAATGTTTGAGCTGAATATGCTCCATCAACAGAAAAACCTGTGCGAGAGAGAATAATATTTGGGCGTTTTGGCAGTAATCGACCAATAGACTCATAGGTTTTGCGCCCCATGATAACCGGTTTTCCTACGGTATTTTGGCGAAACCATGCCAAATCTTTTGGTAAGTGCCATGGCATGGCATTTTCTTTGCCAATAATATGATTTTGTGTGCGTGCAACAATTAAGCTAATCGTCATGTTTTATCTCGTTGATGATGTTTTATGAAAAATTAAGCGTGATTTTAACATCGATTAGTGATAATTTTTACCTAATTTTGAAATGGGCTAAAATCCGCCTAATAGCATTTGTTGAGGGATATATGAAAAAAACAATCGTGATTAAATTCGGGACGAGCACACTTACTCATGGTTCAAAAAGTCTAAGCCGTCCTTATATGTTGGAATTGGTTAAACAGATCGCTGAATTACATAAACATCATCGTGTTATTGTCGTGACCTCTGGGGCGGCAGCGGCTGGGCGTGATTATTTGGGGCATCCGGAATTACCTAAAACATTAGCTTATAAACAGATGCTTGCGGCGGTCGGTCAAAGCCAACTGATTCGTACTTGGGAAAATTTATTTGATATTTATGGAATTCATATCGGGCAAATTCTCTTAACCCGTGCGGATATCGATGATCGTGAGCGTTTTTTAAATGCTCGCGATACGCTTAATGCACTACTTGAACAGCAAATTATCCCGGTAATCAACGAAAATGATACGGTTGCGACTGAAGAATTTAAAGTCGGCGATAACGATAACCTTTCGGCGCTAGTCGCTATTCTTGCTCAAGCGGATCAACTTTATTTATTAACCGATCAAGAAGGGCTTTTTACTGCCGACCCTCGTAAAGATCCGAATGCGCAATTACTCTCGGTGGTTGAAAAAATCACACCTGAAATCCGTCAAATCGCAGGTGGAAGTTCTACAGGGCTAGGCACTGGCGGTATGAACACGAAAATTACTGCTGCTGATATTGCGACTCGCTCAGGTGTTGAAACCATTATTGCCTCTGGTTCTCGTGAAAATGTGTTAGTCGATTTAGCCAATGGTAAAGCGATTGGTAGTAAATTTTTAGTGCAATCTGACCGCTTGGAAGGCAGAAAACAGTGGCTCTTTGCTGCACCACAAGTGGGTTCTATTACCGTAGATCAGGGCGCAGAAACGGCATTACAACAGCATAAATCCTTATTACCTGTTGGGATTGTCGAAGTAAAAGGCGAATTTGCGCGCGGCGAATTGGTTAAAGTATTCAATCAAGAAGGTAAACCACTTGCTCTTGGATTAGTCCGCTACGGTAGCGAGGCGTTATTACGTATCAAAGGGAAAAAATCAACAGAAATTGAATCGCTACTGGGATATGAGTTTGGAACAGTCGCCATTCACATTGATGAGATGATTATTTATTAGCTTAATCATATTAAGGAAAGGTTATGGAACTCGCTTTTGATACATTGATGATTTTATTTGCCGTTGCAACCTTCGCCGGTTTTATTGATGCAATTGCCGGAGGTGGCGGATTATTAACCATTCCGGCGCTGCTTTCGGTGGGAATACCGCCTGCCATGGCATTAGGGACGAATAAATTGCAATCTTGTGGCGGTTCATTTTCTGCTTCTTTATATTTTATAAAGCAAAAAGCGGTCGATCTTCATCAAATCAAATTGATTTTATTTTTAACCTTTATTGGGGCAACACTCGGCACCATTTTAGTGCAGATGATCGATGTTAACGCGCTTAAATCTGCTCTCCCGTTCCTCATTTTACTGATTGGGATCTATTTTTTATTTAGCCCTAACGTGGGCGATGGCGAAAGAAAACAACGAGTAAGCTTGCTTACGTTCGCTTTTATTGCTGCGATGCCGATCGGTTTTTATGATGGTTTGTTTGGTCCAGCAACGGGGTCATTTTTTACCTTAGCTTGCCTTCTGTTACTTGGATTTAATCTTTCAAAAAGTGTGGCGCATGCTAAGGTGCTTAACTTCGCGTCTAACTTTGCCTCTCTTCTCTTTTTCATTTTAGGCGGCGCGGTATTATGGAAAGTAGGCTTGATTATGATGGTTGGGCAATTTATTGGTGGAAATTTAGGGGCAAGAATGGTTGTAACCAAAGGTAAAGCGCTCATTCGTCCTATGTTAGTGATTATGTCATTTAGCATGGTCACCAAAATGTTATATGAACAAGGCTTTTTTAATTAAATGAATAAACAAAAACGTATTGAGATTTTAACTCGACTAAGAAATGAAAATCCGCATCCCACAACGGAATTAAACTACACAAATCCTTTTGAATTGCTGATTGCCGTGATTTTATCGGCACAAGCGACAGATAAAGGTGTGAATAAAGCAACAGAAAAACTCTTTGCCGTAGCTAATACGCCACAAGCTATTTTAGATTTGGGCGTTGAGGGGCTTAAAGAATACATTAAAACCATTGGGCTATTTAACAGCAAGGCGGAAAATATTATCAAAACCTGCCGTGATTTAATTGAAAAACATCAGGGGCAAGTGCCTGAAAATCGTGAAGCCTTAGAAGCCTTAGCCGGCGTAGGAAGAAAAACCGCCAACGTGGTATTAAATACCGCTTTCGGACACCCTACTATTGCCGTGGATACTCACATCTTTCGTGTTTCAAATCGAACGGGCTTTGCACCAGGTAAAGACGTGGTTAAAGTTGAAGAAAAGTTACTGAAAGTTGTTCCGGATGAATTTAAAGTTGATGTACACCACTGGCTGATTTTACACGGGCGTTATACTTGCATAGCAAGAAAGCCTCGCTGTGGTTCCTGTATTATTGAAGATCTTTGTGAGTATAAAGAGAAAACGGAGATTTAATCCGTTTCATGTAGTATTTGCACAAAAGCTAATTTTTAAAAAGTGCCGTAGGGTGGGCATCCCTGCCCACCAAAATAACGATATGAGTTTTGATAGAGTGGACGTAAGTCCATGTTTTATAATAATAAAGTAGATGGTTATTTATTATTTTTACCCAAAAACTTCTGAATGTGTATTTAGTCTTGCAAGCTGAAGTACATTACCACTCCGTTGCCATTTTTAGCATTAACGCCATCATTTCTTCTACAGAATTGACTTCGTGGTATTCTGCCTCACCTGCCGTTAGCTCTCGAATTGCCTCTGCGGTTTCCGGTATTATGTAGCACTTGCACAAACATTAAATGTTTTCGTAGGGGCGGGGTTTATAATCTGACCCCAAAAAGTTAGACTGATTTAGTTCAAGGACTGAGTTCTGTATTCCACAGGGCTTAGTCCTTTTAATCTTACTTGAATACGCTCATGATTGTAATAATGAATATATTCATGAATAGCTTGTTCCAGTTGCTCAAAGGTCTCAAACCGTTTACCAAAGTAACATTCCGTTTTTAAACGCCCAAAGAAACTTTCCATTGCACTGTTATCCAAACAATTTCCCTTTCTCGACATACTTTGTACGATGCCGTTTTGCTTCAATATCGACTGATAACTTGCCATTTGATACTGCCAACCTTGGTCAGAATGGAGTATCGGCGTTGCACCGTCAAGCCTTGCTACAGCTTGTTTCATCATTCGGCTTATCTGCTCGAAACTTGGATTTCTTGCCACATCATAAGCAATAATTTCACCGTTAAAGAAGTCCTTAATCGGCGAGAGATAAAGTTTACCTTCTGCACATTTAAATTCACTTACATCAGTGACCCATTTTTGATTTGAGGCCGTGGTGTGAAAATTCTGTTTTAGCAAATTATCTGCAATTTTGCCGACTTCGCCACGATAAGAATGATATTTTTTGCGTTTGTTTTTCCCTTTCAACCCAAGTTGTTGCAGTAAGCGTTGGGCTTTTTTATGGTTAATCAGCCATATTTTTCTTAATTCCAGCGTAATACGACGATAACCGTAATTACCGTCATTTTTGTGATAAATTTTGATAATTTCTTGCTTAATCGCGGCATTTTTATCATCTTTTTCAGCAAGATGATAAAAGAACGTACTCCGTTTTAAATCAACCAATTGCAATAAAATCTCAAACGGAAATTGGTGGCGCAGTTCTTTTACGATACTTGCTTTTTCCGCATTTTTGCTTGGTTGAGTTCCTGTAACTTTTTTAGGATAGCATTCTCCGCTTCCAACTCTAAAATCCGATAACGTAAACGTTCTTCTTCAGTTTTCGGTGGTGGCGGCATTTTAGGATATTTGGGTTTCATACTTGAGCGACCTTTTATTTTGGGTAATAAACCATTTATACCCTGTTTATCAAAGGCTTGCAACCATCGACTGATAGAATTTGAATGAGCGATACCAAAATAAAGGCAGGCATACTCAGCAGAAAATTGTCCGCTTTTGACCGCTTGTACCACGCCTAATTTAAACTCAAAGGAATATTTTTGGGGCTTACCCAACGCTACTAACCCATTGATACCATTGTGGTTATATTTGTTAATCCAACGGTCTAATGTTGTTTTAGGAAGATGAAAATGCTGACGAGTTAATGACCGAATTCTATTATTTTGAAGATAAAATTCGATGACTTTTTGTTTGAAAGATTGGCTGTATTTACTCATAAAAATCTGCACCTTAATTAGTTGGTTGTTTAGTCCAACTTTTGGGGTGCAGATCATTATCCCCGCCCGAATCTTGTTCGAACATCAGGGCTTACGGGGGGGGATAACCCCCCCCTACATAAATTTTCCTAAAATTGATTTTTGTGCAACTGCTACATAATACCGGCGGTTTCTGCATTTGGTTGATAATCAAGTCGGAAAGTGTATGGATCCATTTTTGCCTCCTCTGTAATACATAAAATGAGCTTACAAGCGGTTAATTAATTTACAACCGTTTTAATGCCGTTTCATAAACTTCATTATCCGCTCTTTTACCTACCGTAAGTAAAAGGATATAAATTTCATCATCATTAACTTGATAAACCAAACGAACACCTGCTCGTCTGAGTTTAATTTTGTAACAATTATGCAATCCGCCTGCTAATCGGTTCTTTGGAATATGCGGATTTTCAACTACTTTGTCGAGTTTTTTACGCAACTGTGTTCTAATTGCAGTATCGAGTTTATTCAACTCTTCGACAAAATCATCGTGAACCTTAATTGAATAGGTCATATAACAACCTATGAGAATAATTCATCAAGGGTTGTGTTTTTGATTTTTTCAGGTTCATTTAAACGCTGTTTAACCAACGCATATAAATCCGCATCTTCGTCAGATACAATAATTTGCTTGATTGGCATTCTACCAGTTTCCGCTACATACGCTAAGAATGAACGTATAGCATCTGATGGGCTGATCCCTAAGTTATCAAAAGCCTCAAATGCTTGTTTTTTTACCACATCATCAATACGGATATTTAAGTTTGACATTGTTCCCCCTATGTTTAAGCATAGTGTAAAACAAATGTAAAACACAAACAAGCGGTTATTTTTTACCATTGGGGGAAATCACTTTGTAGAGGAAGGTGGATTTTTGTTGTAAGTAAGATGAGAGATGATAGGTTATGTCGCAATAAGAAAATTGATATTTGGGAGTGGATTTGTTCTTTATCAATCGGAAAGCTTCAACCGTTTTTCTTCAGTATCATTGCTGTCACTTAAATAAAAAAGGATATTTAATCTTAAATATCCTTTCATTATAAAAATACTAATATGTATTTTTACGATAATCCGCAATGAATTTATCTGCTGTTTGCTGAATTTCTCTCATTGGACTCTTTCTAGAAAGTTGAATCATATTATGTCCACAAAACTTTAAGGTTTGCTGAATAACATCTTCACTATTATGGTTTACCTTACTTAATAAAGAATCTACACCATACCTTTGATACCGATAATAAACAGCTAAAATAGCAGTACAATCTAAATTTGTTATTCTTTCTTTAGAATTCAGATATGATGCAATCCTCTCTTCATCAAAGTTTCTAAGACGTTGCCAAAGCTCAATGATTTTATCCTCCATAGCTGATTGCATTGAGTCATTAATACTTTTACCAACTTTACCTAAAAAACTAAAAAAACCCATTTTAAATTACCTCATTTTGTATTACATACTTAATGCAACTTTCTTAATATTATTAATATTAGAACTTGCATCACCTAATAATTCACCTTTTTCATTAAGAATCGGTGTATCAATTACTGCTTTCATTAATTGAACTAATTTCAAGCTTCTTAGAACAACTTCTTTATCTGATTGTCCATATTGTTGATAATCAAATCCTTTTTCTAAAGTAATATTCTCTAATACTTTAGTGCTTCTGCGAGAAGCCTTACGCAATAGAGATAATACCTCGATAGAATTAACTGCAATTTCTGCAATACCATCTGTAAAAGTTACTGTAGTGCGAGAATCTTCCTCATATTTCAATGCCAACTCTTTATTTGATTTAGCATCATTTAATTGTTTAGCGGCTTGATTTCCCATATACCAACCAGCAATAGCTAAAGCTGGTGCAATAGTAATCACATTTAACATCATTGCACCGCCTGCCATACCAAATCCACCACTAGCAATCGTACCTCCCCCCAACCAAGCTAATGTCGCATTTGTTGCTGCTGCTCCACTTAATGTACTAATAGCTGTTCCTGTACCTGCTGCGGCAAAAGCCATTGTTCCACTATAAGCACCAAATGCAGCCATAGCACCAGCAGCAGAACCACCGAGAACACCGAGAGAAGAACTCGTGAAAAAAGAAATTTCCTTCTTCAACTCTTCTAATACTTCATTGCTAAATTCAGCAATTTTTAGTTCTTCTAAACTTTGATCTTGAGATAACTCAACATTTTTAATTCGACCAAATACATTAATAAATGAATGAATATTCTTTGTTAGAGCATCATATTTTTTCTGCCCTAATTCTTCTAATGCTTGTTCACAAATTTCTCTAGAAGCTTCTAAAGATTTATTTGCAGAATTAATAATTTCTTGAGCAGAAGCATTAATATCTTTTGCTTCACTATTATCTTTTACTGCTTTTCCACCCTTATATAATCCCCAAAGAGCAGAAACTCCCATACCGATTGCTACTGGAATTACTGGTAATGCCATTTTAATTACTCCTATATAATAGATTAGATTTATTGATTGCTAAAAATTTATTCTTCAATTAACTCTCTTATATTTTCATTGATTGAATTTAACTTATTTCTAGCAAAATAATACTCTTTCGCCATATCTTTAAACTCATCAACATATTCAAAATCAATAGAGAATAAATTACATAACTTCCTTAAAATAAAAATAATAGACTCATAATTTCCATATAATAAAGATAAATAAATCAACTCGAACAAGAATGTTTTCTTATCTTTTTCTGATAACTTAAGATCTTTTTTATCTAAAATACCTTTCAAAGCAACACATAATATTTCTTCTTTTATCATAGGTATATAAGTCATACACTTATTAATAGCAGCAGGACTAGTACTAATAATACTTATACCTAACTTTTCCATTAACACTAAAGTGTCTTTCTGAATGTTTCTATCATCTCTATATTTAGAAAAAACAATATCAACCGCTCTAGTTATAGATTGAGATAAATTATTATCATAAGAATTTAGTATCTTATCTAAATTTTTCCTTTCAATATCCAACTCTTCTAAATATAAGTTTAAGACATTTCTCTTATTTGCATTAAAATAATGATCAAAATATAATTTTGTTCCATTATTTGAATAATAATTCAATTCATTGTCTGCTATGGATATCAGTACAGCAAGTTCAAGAGCAAGCTCTTTTTCACTGCTACTATATTTCTGTAATAGGCTCATCTAAAACTCCTATCTATTTATTCTGAAATCAGTTGATTAGCTTCTCTGAAGCACGAAGAAAATCCAGATACAACATCAATAAATTCTGGAATATATTCCATATCTAGCTGTAAATTCATCGCAATGCTCTCAATTAACTCTTTTTCAAATGAGTTAAAGTTTCCATTTACATAAGCTATAAATATCAATTCAAATAAGATAATTTTCTTATCTCTTTCATTAATCTCAATAGGGGTATGTTTTATAAGTGGATATATTCCCGCAAATACGTGTGCTTTTGCCATAAAAGGAGGCTCTCCCCATTTTTTCGTATATATCAATCCTGCAGCTGTTTTTTTAATAATTTCCTCTTTTACTGACGGGATATGGGCTATTTCTGATAATAGAGTATCTTTTTCTAACTCAAATATATTCAATCCTTTTTCAGATATTCTACTTAAGAGTTCTTTTTCGATTTCTTTATCATTTTTCTTATCTTGATATACTTCTGATAAAACATCAGAAAGACAAAGAGAGAAATCTGTACTTACAGGGAACTTAACCTCTTCAGTTTTTTTAGTTTTATTTGCAACAGCGACTGCTGCTAAACCTAATAAACCAGTAGCAGCAACAATTGGGGCTACACCTCCAAGTTTAGAGGGAACCTCAACAGTACGTGATAAATAGGTTTTCTCATCATTTAATAATCCCAGCAAATAATCTTTTTTACCCATTTCTTCAGCATACTGAAATAGCAAGTCAATTTCATAATCGCTTAAATAATTAGAAAACATAAGTTTATAACCATTATCTTTTCTATTTACTTTTTCATTTTCAGAGATTGCAACTAAAACAGCCAATTCTAAAAATAACTCTTTAACTCCATCATTACTTAATTTATTTAAAAACATAGAATGCTCCTATCAAATTTTTAACGTACTATCAGATAACATAAATTCATTAAACTCATCAATATTATTGAATGGTAGTTTTTTACCAAGAATATCAGAAAATTGATCGATATTTTGACAAAAATCATCAATATTAATATTTTGATTTTCTAATAAATTAAATAGTTTCTCGGATTCTATTCTTAACTCTGAAAGCTTATTAGCAAATAAATTATCTAAGTAATATCTATATCCACGCATTGCAGCTCTTGCCCTTAAACAACACATTTCTAGATATTGATACCGTTCTTCAGAAGCTTTTACTTCATCAAGCGAATCTAAAAAACTATGATAAAAATTATTTGTTAATGTATAACCAACCATTCCTCCAATTAAACCACCTAACACAGGAATCGGTATTGCAATTTGCCCAATCATTGAAAAAGTCGCAGTAGATAGCGTGTTATTTGCAACTCCACCAATCTCTCTAAATAATTCTGTTTCATTAATTTCGCCTTTAGCATATCGTTTAATCGATTTCCCAGTAGAAATACAAGTTGAAACAATCATTGCAGGAAGCCCTGTTTTTGATAAATTGCGTATAGCCATCTTTGACGATTGTTGCATTACACCTTTAATTGCTGATCCCGCAAATGCAGTCCCATAACCAACACCTGCCGATTTCAGCGTATCTTTTGTTGTATCAAAAAGAGCATCAGCAAATTCTTTATTGCCAGACCTCACTGCAATCATATTAGTGATTAGAGAAATACTTCCCCCAATAGCTGCACCAAATTTTGCACCTTCAATGCCTGCTCTATGGCTTACTTTTGCAATATCTTTTGCTGTTTCCCATTTTGGATTGAGACGATATTTAATTGCTTCATCTGTTGAAATTCCTGAATCACTAATTTTTGTGGATAATTTTTCATAATTATCAGCTGTTTTATTTAGCTTTTCAGCAACATCAGTTTTCCCAGCTTTAGCCGCTGCTTCTGCATTTTTCCGTAATTCATTAGCTCTTCTACGGCAATACTCTTTTGCTTTTTCAACTTGCTCAGTAGGTAAATCAAGTCGATCAACATTCATATAACGGGATAAATCATTTTTGCCTCCCCCATTACCTTCTGCTATTTTCCTAAGTAATGATTCAGGATCAGTTACAAATTTCATCTGAGATGTAATCTGTTCTCCCGATGCAGTAATTTCCACAATATCAACTACATTATGATTTTTCCCAAATTCAGCTATGTCCTCACTGCGAGAAAATGTTGAACCTGTTTTATTAATAATTGCTTCCGCATTCTTTCTAGAAACGTGAGCGACTTCCGCAGAAAACCCTGCTTGTTGTTTAACAGTTTTTTCAACATCATCAGGATTAATTTTGTAGTTACTAATATCTGTCAAACTACGGTCAAATTTAATCCCTGTTTCATAATCAATACCTCTAAGCCCTTTTAAAAATTCAGCACCAGCACTGCCATAGCGGTTCACTAGTTCCTGTGAACCTGCTGCCACCATATATTCTTTAAAATCATCTTTCTTCATTTTTTACTCCATTTCTTCCAAACCACCCCAACCCTTTTATTTGCAATATCTCGATAGATTTCATAATCAGGGTTTAAGGTCAGTAAATTATGTGCTGCAATTGCTGCAAGGGATAAAATGCCCCAACGGGGATTTAATACCGCTGATAAGCCTACGGCTAAGCGATTTTTGGTATAAAGGCGACACTTCAAATTTAAACTTTCAATATATTTTTCAAGTTCTTGACTAAAGGCGAATAAATTACCTGCATCAATGCCACAGATTTCAAAACTTTGACGTTCATTAATTAATGCTTTAATGGTTGAAAATGGCTCGCTAATATCAATTTTTTTCATATTTCCCCCTAATCATTCGCAATATATTGTTTCAACTTCTCCACCATTTTTTCCTGCAAGCCGTTAGGGCTGATGATGGTTAAATGGGGAATCCAATATTGCACAAGCGGTACGATGTCGAGTTCGTTTACGTTTTCGCTGGCTAAAATCAGTTCGCCGTTTTCCGATTTATGCACTAGTTTTTGGTTAGGCAGTAAATTTCGGCGAAGGAAGTAAGGGGCGGCAAAGCTGGATACTTTGACCAATACTTCACTGAGCTGATTGCCAAAAGAGATACTGTCGTTACTTTTGATCTCTTCTTGTAGCTGTTGGTTTGGCTCGAAGGTTTCTTCTAGCTTAGTTGCCATTGAAATTTGGGTAAAGCAGAAGGTTTTTTGTTTGTCTGCGTCTGTGCCAATTAAGTACCAAATGCCATTTTTATTGATCAGACTGTAAGGGGCAATTTTGTAAAATTTCCCGTCATTTTGACCGCTTTTTTTATATAGAAAACTCACAAATTGGCACTCTTCAATTGCTTGTTTCAGTAGGCGGAATTCATTTTCAAGATGGCGGATATCTTCATATTGAAAGCCTTTGACTTTCACACTTTCGGTTAATTTTTCTTGATAAAATGTTTGATCCACTTTAGGGAATAAATCGGCTACGCTGGCAAAACGTGCAAAACGTTCAATATCTTCTTTATCTAAAAAGCCTAGCTTTTGGGTGTTTAATTTGTAATAACGAGGTCCAAATTCTTCCCAATCTAGAAAAGTCAATCGATCTCGAATATCACGTTGAATAGTGCGAAGGTTTACTTCAAATTCTTCGGCTAATTGATGGGTATCAAGGCGTTTGCCTTGATTAAGGAGAATTAAAATCTCACTTAAGCGTTGAGCTAATATTTTACTTTTTTGCATAATGAATATCCTATCTCATTTGTTGGCGTGAAGTTTAGCAATGCTGTGCGACAGGTCGTGTCATGGCAATAGAAAAAGTAAAATATTTTTTCATTTTGGTTGTTTAATACTAGAAAAACGCCTAAAAAGTGAATTTGCATATATTATTTATTCCAACTAGATTTTTCAAGTCTAGAGTAGATGTTGTTTGCTATTTATCAAAGAATGTTAGCGCCTATCATTTCCTTACATAATAAAAGGGGGATTGGGTGTTGGACAAAAGTGAACAATTAGTACAAAGCATTGGGCGAGCGATTTCAAAATATCGACAAGCCGTTGGGCTAACACAAGCGCAATTAGCCGAAATTTTAGGCATTAGTAATGATGCGGTTTCTCGCATGGAAAGGGGAAAAAGCGTGCCGTCAGTGTTGCGGTTGTTAGAGCTTTCTGAAATTTTTGGTTGTGAAGTAGCAGATTTATTAACCGAGAGTAGCAACCGTTCAATCGATCAGGCGCGGAAATTAGAATTATTATTTCATCATTTAGAAGATAGCGAGCGCAGTGAGTTGGTTGCGTTGATTGAGAGAATTGTGAAATGGAAGCAGGGGAAGTAGTTTTTCCCCTATCTCCGTAAACGGAGGGCAGACAAATAAAAATATGGGATTTTGTACCATATCTCCCGAGCATATTTCAGTGCTAAGGGGAGCAAGGATACCCACCCTGCAAAAATTAAAGGTTTATGCAACTGCTACATAATATCGGATATAATTAAACTGAATATCTATCAGGGCAAATATAATTTGCCCCTACCGCATATTACGCCTTACGCCAAATTGTGCCGTTTGGTGTATCTTCTAAAACAATATTCATTGCTTTAAGTTTATCACGCACTTCGTCCGCTACTGCCCAATTTTTATTGGCTTTGGCTTCGTTGCGTTGTTTAATTAACGCTTCGATTTCTGCAGCTTCATCGCTATTGGTATCGCCTTGCAAGAAACTTTCCGGCTCTTGTTCTAATAACCCCAATACGCCAGCAAGCTCTTTCAGACGAACCGCTAAACCATTGGCTTTCGCCATATCTTCCGTTTTCAGTTTATTCAACTCGCGGGCGATTTCAAATAATACTGCTAAAGCTCCCGGTGTATTGAAATCATCATCCATTGCAGTTTTAAAGGCTTCAACATAATGTTCGCCACCTTCGGCAGCCCCTGAAACATCACAACCACGTAGTGCTGTGTATAAACGCTCTAATGCAGAACGAGCCAAGTCTAAATTCTCTACGCTGTAATCTAACAAGCTACGATAATGCGCTGTTAAGAAGAAATAACGTAAACTTTCAGCATCATATAACCCTAACATATGGCGGATACTAAAGAAATTGCCCAATGATTTAGACATTTTTTCTTTATCAATGGTCAGCATACCGGTGTGTAGCCAATAATTCACATAATCGCCGCCGTGGGCACAGCAAGATTGGGCAATTTCATTTTCGTGGTGTGGGAACATTAAATCCGAACCGCCACCGTGAATATCAAAATGTTCGCCTAGCTCTTTGCTGTTCATTGCAGAACATTCGATATGCCAACCCGGGCGACCATTCCCCCACGGACTTTGCCAACTTGGTTCGTTCTCTTTTGACATTTTCCACAAGACGAAATCCATCGGATTTTTCTTCACAGATTTAATCTCAACACGAGCGCCCGCTTGTAATTGCTCAAGATTTTGGCGAGATAGTGCGCCATACTGTTTGAAACTTTCCACATCAAACATCACATCGCCATCTTCTGCCACATAAGCGTGTCCATTTGCGATCAGTTTTTCAACCATCGCAATAATCTCAGGAATATGTTTGGTTGCACGTGGCTCAACATCAGGGCGTAAAATGTTTAATGCATCAAAGTCTTTATGCATTTCTGCAATCATTCGATCCACTAGCTGATCGCAAGTCTCTTTATTTTCTAATGCACGTTTGATGATTTTATCGTCCACATCGGTAATATTACGCACATAACGCACGTTATAGCCCGAATAGCGTAAATAGCGCACAATCACGTCAAAGGATACAAAGGTTCGACCGTGCCCAAAATGGCAGAGATCATAAACCGTTACGCCACAAACATACATACCAATTTGGTTCGGGTTAATCGGCTTAAATTCTTCTTTTTCACGTTTTAAGGTGTTATAAATTTTGAGCATAATATCCTCTGAATAAAAATAGAAAATTCAAAAATTTCCCGAAGTTTAGCAAATAAGCGGTCAAATTTAGAGAATTTTTTGCAATTTCTCTTAAACTTTTTAATAATAGTGCCTGAAATTTCTTCCCCAAATGATAAGGAACTTAAAATGATTACATTACACACGAATTTTGGCGACATTAAAATCAAATTAGATTTTGATAAAGCCCCAATTACGGCAAAAAACTTTGAAGATTACTGCAAAGAAGGCTTTTACAACGGTACGATTTTCCACCGCGTGATTGACGGTTTTATGATTCAAGGCGGCGGTATGACATCAGGCTTAATCGAAAAGCCAACCAAAGCACCAATTAAAAATGAAGCAAACAACCGTTTAAGCAATAAACGTGGCACCATTGCAATGGCTCGTACTTCAGATCCACATTCAGCCAGCTCACAATTTTTCATCAACGTGGCAGATAACACTTTCTTAGATTATCGCTCAAAAGAGATGTTTGGTCGTGAAGTTGTGCAAGAATGGGGCTACGCTGTTTTCGGCGAAGTGGTTGAAGGTATGGACATCGTTGATAAAATTAAAGGGGTAAAAACCGGTAATAAAGGTTTCCATCAAGATGTTCCAACTGAAGATGTTGTGATTGAATCTGTTAGCGTAGCGTAATAATTTGACCGCTTGTGATAAACAAGCGGTTATTTTTATGGCTACAATCTCGTTTCTTTTTTATTTCAGGGGATTATTATGCAAATCTATCTTGTCGGTGGTGCGGTTCGAGATCAATTATTAGGCTTGCCTGTCAAAGATCGTGATTTTCTTGTCGTAGGTTCAACGCCGGAACAACTTTTATCACTCGGCTACCAACAAGTGGGGGCAGACTTTCCCGTATTCCTACATCCTCAAACCAAAGAAGAGTATGCTCTCGCTCGTCAAGAACGCAAGCATGGTAATGGCTATAATGGCTTTATTTGTGATTTTTCCCCTGAAGTAACTTTAGAACAAGACCTGATTCGCCGAGATTTGACAATCAATGCAATGGCACAAGATCCGACAAGCGGTCAAATTTTTGACCCTTTTAGCGGAAAACAGGATTTAGAAAATCGCCTATTACGCCACGTATCCCCTGCTTTTGAGGAAGATCCTCTACGTGTTTTACGTGTTGCACGTTTTGCGGCTCGCTTCTATTTGCTTGGTTTTCGCATTGCTGAAGAAACCAAATCTCTTATGCGAAAAATGGCAACAGATGGCGAACTCAATCATCTAACGGCTGAACGTGTTTGGCTCGAAACAGAAAAGGCATTTCAAACCGACTCTCCGCACATTTATTTTGCTGTTTTACATGAAGTAGGCGCTTTAGCCGTGTTATTTCCTGAAATGGAAAAGCTCTTTGGAAAGCCCCAACCGGCACAGCATCATCCAGAAATTGATTGCGGTATTCATACGTTAATGGTTATTGAACAAGCGAAGCAATTAGCAAAAAAAGCCGAAAATCCGACCGCTCTACTTTGGGCTGCACTCTGCCACGACTTAGGGAAAGGCTTAACGCCTGATGATATTTTGCCTCATCATTATGGGCATGAAATGAAAGACATTGCGCCAGCTCGTGAATTATCTAACCGTTTAAAAGTGCCAAGTGAAGTAAAAGATTTTGCGTTATTAGTGACCCAATATCATACACATTGCCATAAAATGGCTGAATTACGCCCTGAAACCGTGTTAAAACTTTTTAATGCCCTCGATGTTTGGCGGAAGCCTCAACGTTTCCAAGATTTTTTACTGGCATGTGAAGCCGATAGCAAAGGTAGGCTTGGTTTTGAAGAGCGAGCGTATCCACAAGCAGAATTAGCCCAACACTATTTTCAAGTAGCGAACAGCGTAGATGTTCAACAGGTTATTGCGGACGGGTTTGAAAAAGCGGATATCCGAACAGAGTTAAATAAACGCCGGCAATTAGCAATTCAGCGTTACAAGAATAATACATAGAAAAAAAGGGGGAGCTAATATTATTGGCTTCCTCGTATTATTTTAATGTTTCAAGAAAAGTGATAAATGCTTCTTTTTGAACAGAAGACAGGCTATCCCATTTTTGGTTTATTTCTATCTCTTTTAATTCCTTTTCAGTAAATTCGGCAGGAATACAATCTTGGAAAAACCAATTAATGGGCGTTTTAAAAAAAATAGCAATATCAATCAAGTGATTAACGTTGATTTTACTTGCACCTCGCTCATAGCGTGAAAGTTGTTGCTGGGATAAATTGATACATTCTGACAACTTTTCCGCTGAATAACCAAATTCCTTTCTCTTTTGCTGAATACGCTGCCCAATTAATCTATCTGTCATTTCCGCAGGAAGCTGTGCCATTTTAACCCTTTTCATTTACTAATACTCATCTATTCACATTTTGTGTATTTTTCTACTTGAAAACAGCGTTATAGATAAGTAAAATCATCTTTAATTACTTATCTATTAACTAAAATCGGAAGATTCTGATTATTTCTACTTATTAAAGGATGTGCTTATGAGAAAATTACTTCTTTCTGCAATTTTGGCTGGATTATTAACCGCTTGTAGTGGTGGCGGTGGTGGTAGCGGTACAGCAACAACACCTGATAATTCTAAAGTTGATTTAACCAACAGCCCGAAAGGTGATGTTGGTGCTAAAACTGTTGATGGAGAATTGTACGGTCAAAATAGCAACGACTCTTTTTATGGTATTTGGTTAAATGATAGCAAAACCTTAAAAGAAGTTCGTTATCAAGGAACCGCTGCAACAAATTTACCATCAGGTAGTGCAACTTACGTAGGCGATGCTTATTGGGTAAGTGGCACAACAGGACAACCATCTAAAGGCGGTAAAACTACATTAAACGTTGATTTCGACCAGAAAACGGTAGATGGCAAAGTTGAATTTAGCCTATTCACAGATGGGCGTGCACAAGATATTACGCTACACCAAACCCAATTAAATGGCACAGAATTCAAAGGCAGAGCAACCACTTTATTACAAGAAGGCACTTATGAAGGTGGCTTATTCGGTAATGGTGCAAAAGAAGCAGCAGGTATTGCTACCTTCAGCGGCGATAGCAGTTATAACACCTCATTTGGTGGTATTCGTTACTAATTTTCGTTGAACAATTAAACCTAGTGTGCATAGGCGTACTAGGTTTAAAAATAACTTTTTTTGCCCATTCTTATGCGTTCTCTCTTTTTACTCGCCTTGTGTTGTTCCAATATTGTTTTTGCTGCGGCAACGCCCCTTGAAGAACAACTAAAACAAGCAATTTACCAAGATAATAGCGGTCAAATTCAATCTTTACTTTACCAATATCAGCAACAATCACAGCAAGATTTAACATTAAAATCTTATGCAGAAGCAAAGCTAGCAACCTTACAGCAAAACTATGATGTTGCTATTCGTATTTACCGAAAAATATTGAGCGAACGACCAGAGCTAAATTCAATTCGAATGGAATTGGCAAAAGTGCTGTTTGCGGATCGGCAAGACAGTGCTGCAAGAGTTCAGTTTGATAAAGTGAAAAGTGCCAAAAATCTACCACCTTCAGCCTACCAACTTATTGAACGCTATATTGACGCACTCAATTCAAGAAATCGTTGGCAATTTGATGCAAGTGTTTCTTATCTTAAAACGGATAATGTCGAAAATGTTTCATCGTCTTCGGTGATTGAAAATACGGGATTTGTAAAAGGTGCAGGAATGTTGCCACAAAAAGCCCAAGGCTTCGCCTATAATTTGGGTATAAATCGTGATTTTAATCTAACAGGTTCGCATTATCTCGGTGTGAGTAATGAAACCTACGGCAAAACTTATTGGGATAATCATCAATATGACGATCTTTTTAGCCGTACTTTTATCGGTTATGCTTACAAAAAGAATGATGCCATCTTACGATTACAACCCTTTTATGAAAAACGCTGGTATGGCGGCGATTCGTTTCATTGGTCAAATGGGGCGGAAATCAGTTACAGTTTTTGGCTTTCACAAAATTGGCAAAACCAAACCGCACTTGAATATGAAAAACGCCGCTTTTTCAAAGATAATCCACAAGCTGGGCATATTCGAACAGCTTCAACAACGTTAATTTGGTATCGAAACCCCGAACAGATTTTTTATGTCAGTGCAGCCTTTTCTCAGCAACGCTTACAAGAGCAACAATACAGCTCAGATATTCAGAATTTACGTTTAGGTTGGTTGCAAGAATATGCTTTTGGGATTTCAACTAAATTA
This sequence comes from Actinobacillus porcitonsillarum, assembly GCF_003101015.1. NCBI lineage: Bacteria > Pseudomonadati > Pseudomonadota > Gammaproteobacteria > Pasteurellales > Pasteurellaceae > Actinobacillus > Actinobacillus porcitonsillarum. The sequence goes on from NZ_CP029206.1 coordinate 1,940,208, forward strand.
AATCTCTCTTTTACTCATCGCCAATTTAAAGATCAAGCGATATTGGGCGGTATCTTGCCACTCGGCAAAACTCGCCAAGATCAGATTTATTCAGTTTTCGCACAAGTTTGGAAACGAGATTGGCATTTATGGGGTATTACACCTAAATTAAATTTGGAATGGCGGAAACAGAAAAGCAATTTTGACACACTTTATTCCTACAAAATGCATAATATTACACTCGCTTTTGAAAAGACTTTCTAACGCAAACATATACCTCAAGTATATCTCGGGTAAAATGCTGCATGATAGTGAGCTCCAAAAAGTTAGAAGCATAATAAAGGTATAGTAAACAAAAGTGTGTTTTTGTAAACTATACCTTTTAATTTCACTTAGCTCACTACTTCGTCAAATCAATCTGATAAATCGCAAAGCCTGTTTCATCAGTACCAACGAATGACATTGGATATTGCGCTTTTTCTGCAATAAAGGCTTTTGCTTTATCGCTTGGCGAAGTTTCGAAGCGTACATCTAATTTACCTTTAGCGGCAATCGGCGCAATACGCCAGTTTTTGTCTGCTGCAGGGCTAACTTGACCTTTCGCTTTACTTTCAGCGGTAATATAGTTCGCTAAAATTTGGCGATTTTCATCCGGTGCTGCAAAGACGATATGCTCTTCTCCAGTACCAGGGAATTTATTGCTATATGCACGGTAGTTGTTGGTTGCAATCAAAAATTCTGCTTTTGGATCAACCTGTTTGCCGTTATAGGTTAAATTCACAACACGATGGGCTTTTTCATTAATCAGCTTCATTTCGCCATCATAACGGGCTGGTTGAGTCAGATCATATTGATATTGAACTCCATCAATCACGTCAAAGTTATAAGTGCGGAAACCTTCCCAATCTAATAAACTTTGTGGCTGTTCATTCGCTGGGTCGATTTGTTTAAACATACCTGCACTGCACTCTAACCACTCTTTTAACTCTTCGCCTGTGACTTTAACAACGACAAGTGTATTTGGATAGAGATATAAATCCGCTGCGTTACGGAAAGTCAATTCGCCTTTGTTTACTTCAGTATAACCGTTCGGGTCGTTTTTACGACCGCCTGCTTTAAACGGTGCCCCTGCACTTAAAATTGGTAAACCTGCTAGCTGTGGCAATCCTTTCACAATATTTTCCACATAGGCTTTTTGAGCTTGGTTCACAATTTGTACTGTCGGGTCATCTTGAACTAAAGCAAGGTAGCTGTACATATTGTCTGTCGCTTTACCGATTGGTTGTGACACGAATTTACGCGTTGCTTCGTGAACCGGTTGTAATAACGCAGCAACCTCAGGGTGATTTTCTACCGTTGCGGCTTTTTTCTCATTATCATAGATTGGGCGTAATACCGCTTTACCATCAACTACAATCCATTTACCTTTTTGTTTAGCTAGGGTTAAATCCACCACGCTGATATTATTCGCCCAGTAACCTGCCATCGCTTCAGGGATACCCTTCATTGTGCCTTTTTCAATATCGGCATTTGGCGATTTTGCGAACTCTTTATTTGGGAATAAACGGTGTGAGTGACCAAAAATCACCGCATCAATGCCTTTTACATCAGCAAGGTAGAACGCTGAGTTTTCTGCACCTTCTTTATAAGGTTCGTCTGAAGGACCGGTATGAGCTAATGCAATAATAACATCTGCACCGGCTTTTTTCACGATTGGCACGTATTTTTCAGCCGTTTTCACAATATCGCGAGCTTCCACTTTACCTTCTAAATTTGCTTTATCCCACACCATCACTTGTGGTGGAACGAATCCGATATAGCCCACATTTAAAGTATGTTTCACGCCATCTTCATCAACCACTTCTTTTTTCTGAATGAAGTATGGTTGGTAGACGGGTTCGTCAGTACCCGGTTTAACGATGTTCGCATTGATAATTGGGAATTTTGCTTCTTTGATTGCATCATCAAGATATTTTAAACCGTAGTTAAATTCATGGTTACCTAATGTCCCTACATCGTATTTCATTAGGTTTAACGCCTCAATCGCAGGGTTAGATTTCCCTTCTTTATAACCAACCGCTGCTTGATAATCTGCAATCGGATTACCTTGAATTAAGTCGCCATTATCAACAAGAACACTGTTTTTCGCTTCTTTACGTGCTTGTTCAATTAAGGTCGCTGCACGAGTAAAACCGAATTTAGCCGTAGGCGCGTCTTTATAGTAGTCAAAATCCGTTAAAAAACTATGAATATCTGTTGTACCAATAACACGTAGAGCCACTTTACTATCGCCGGCAGCAAATGCAAAACGGTTTGCACTAATCGCTAATACGGTGGTAGCACCGATTTGAAGAAAACGTCTTCTGTTCATCATAATGAGTAATCCTTATAGAAATTAAGAAAGGGGGCGTTATTATAGGGAATATTAGGCTTAAAGGCTGAATATTTTTATTAAATTTGTGAACGTTATCACAAAATAGCAAGAAAAGAGGGAATGAAGTTATCTCCATTCCCTCTTTTTTATTCGTACTCTTCTAACCAAATCGTTAAAATTGCTTCTAAAATTTGTTCATTTGATGCTTCCGGATCATCATCAAAATCTTCCATTTCACAAATCCATTTGTGCATATCAGTAAAACGTACGGTGGTTGGATCTAAATCTGGGTTCATATCATACAGATTTTCTGCGATCATTCTTACATCAGTCCATTTCATTAGTGTGCGGCCTCATTTGCGTGGTTTAAGTTATATTTTGGAATTTCAACAACTAAGTCTTCATCACCAATAACACATTGGCAACTTAAACGACTTTCCATTTCTAAACCCCAAGCTTTATCTAACATATCTTCTTCTTGATCCGAGCTTTCGTTTAATGAATCAAAGCCTTCACGAATAACCACGTGGCAAGTCGTACAAGCACAAGAACCATCACAAGCGTGATGAATTTCAACCCCTGCATTGTGAGCAACTTCTAATAAGTTTTCGCCGGTTTGAGCTTCAACAACCATACCCTCTGGGCAAAATTCTTCATGTGGAAGAAAAACTACTTTTGGCATAATGTCCTCTATATTTTCTGTTTATTTGTAGGGGGCGGGCACATCGCCCCACCCCTACCATTCTTTCTATCGATTTTAATTCATCACTTCATCTACCGTTTTACCCGCTAAGGCTTTTTGGATAGATAAATTCATTCGTCTTGCCGCAAATTCTTGCGTAGCAAGATCTAAATCTTTAATACCTTGTTGAATAGCAAAACGATCCGTTCCTTTTTTCAAATCCAATAACTGCTGAATTTGGGCTTCAATCGCTTTAAATTCTTCAACGCTTAATACTTCTGCCCCATCTTGTTGTAACGCAGAAATCACGGTATCAATCGTACGATCTGCTTCAACTCGTTGTTCAGCAAGCTGACGAGCTTCCATATCTTCTTTGGCATTCGCCATAGATGACTTAATCATTTGTGTGACTTCTTCATCCGTTAAGCCGTAAGAGGGTTTAATTTGAATAGAAGCCTGCACTTTCGTGCTTTTTTCCATTGCCGTAACACTTAATAAACCATCGGCATCCACTTGATATGTCACTCGAATTGTTGCAGCACCCGCCACCATTGGAGGAATACCACGCAATGTAAAACGACCAAGAGAGCGACAATCTTCAACTAATTCACGTTCGCCTTGTAACACGTGCACCGACATTGCGGTTTGCCCATCTTTAGCTGTCGTAAACTCTTGGGCTCGTGCCACAGGGATTGTCGTGTTACGAGGAATGATTTTCTCAACCAATCCCCCCATTGTTTCAATGCCTAATGATAATGGAACCACGTCCAGCAATAGCATATCGCTATCAGGTTTATTTCCTACCAAAATATCGGCTTGGATGGCAGCCCCTAACGCCACCACTTTATCTGGGTCAATAGAGGTTAAAGGTGTTTTCCCGAAAAACTCGCCCACTTGTTCACGCACAAAAGGCACTCTCGTTGAACCGCCAACCATAACAACTTCTCTAATTTCTTCGTTTTCAACGCTGGCATCTTTTAATGCACGGCGGCAAGTCATTAAAGAACGTCTGACAAGCGGTTGAATAAGCTCATTAAATTGCAAGCGGGAGATACGACCTTGCCAATTTGCAAATTTCACATCAATTTCATCCGCTTGCGAAAGTGCAATTTTGGTTTGAGTAGCTAATGTTAATAATTCACGTTGTTCATTTGCTGTTTGTGGTTTATAACCTGCTTGTTCTGAAATCCAGTTTGCCAATAGATGATCAAAATCATCACCACCTAGCGCAGTATCGCCTCCAGTAGCTAACACTTCAAACACGCCTCGACTTAAACGCAAAATTGAAATATCAAAAGTACCGCCACCTAAATCATAAACAGCAATAACACCTTCCTGCCCACTATCTAAACCATAAGCTATTGCCGCTGCTGTTGGTTCGTTTAATAAACGTAAAACATTCAAGCCAGCTAAACGAGCAGCATCTTTTGTACTTTGGCGTTGTGCATCATCAAAATATGCCGGAACTGTAATAACCACGCCTGATAATTCGCCACCTAAACGTTGCTCTGCAAATTGATTTAAGTGACTTAAAATATCAGCAGACACTTCAATCGGGCTTTTATTACCTTGCTTTGTTTGAATAAGAGGTAAGCCGTTATCGGTTGCTGAAAATTGATATGGCAGATCAGGATAACGTGTTTGAACATCACTCAAAGAGCGGCCGATTAAACGTTTTGCTGAAATAATTGTATTCTGAGGATCCGTTGAAGCCTGTGCAAATGCTTCTACCCCAACTGTTTTGCGTTCTGCCCCATAATGCACCACTGACGGTACTAATGCTCGCTCTTTCTCATCAAGTAGTACGGTTGTCGTACCGCTACGAACACTTGCGACTAATGAATTGGTTGTACCAAGATCAATCCCGACCGCCAAACGATGTTGGTGCGGTGCAGCTGTTTGCCCCGGTTCCGCAATTTGAAGTAATGCCATTATTTATTTTTCTCTAGTAAATGATTTCCCTTCTAGAAAAAGGAAATAGTCTTAATGCTAAATAGTTAAATTTTTATAATTTGCAGAAGAGATAACTCTCTCCCCTTGTGGGAGAGAGACAGATTTTTGCTTCGTTCAGAAGCAAAAATCAGAGAGAGGGGTTCTCTACTGCATAAAAAATTGTATCTAATACACTTTCCAATGAAGCATAAACTTCATTATTCCAAAAGCGTAACACCTTAAAACCTTGTAAATTTAAAAATCGTGTTCTTTCCTCATCATATTCTTTTTATGCTACTGAATACCCCATATTTTCAGGAGCGAATTCATTTTGATAATGTCTTTCTACCGGAACAGCAATATGATTTTCGCCACTCAAAATTTGGTGACCTTGCAATTTTTCAACATCTGATTGCCAATTATCCCAACGTAACTCTTGATAGAAAGCATTTAAATCGCCGGCTAATGCCCAGCCTAAAAATTCGGAGTAGCCTAAATTGGTATTCTGCCACGCTTTTTTTAGTGGATGATAATAAAAAACTTTACCCACTTCTGAGCCTAATCCGCCGGCATTAATTGCAAAATAACCACCTACAGCGTCATCTGCAACCAATAGATGGCTTGGTTGTTCGCCAGATTGTTTAAAGGTTTTACCAAAGTTCCAATCAAAAAGCCCTCTTGGCAACTTTTCATTACCCGAACCTAAAATGCGTAACCAACCGTGATCAATTAATACACCACCTGTTTCATACACCATTGCACCAAGTGGCGAACGGGTTGAAAGCTGCATACCAACTAACGCAGCACTAGCATCTTCAGGATAACTCACTAAAATTTCATAATGATTTTTAGCTTGCGTAAACCAATCTCTTAAAATTAGCCATGCGGAGTTTTTATCTAATAATTCTTCTAAACTTTTCACTATTTATCCTTATATCGGGTAATAATATCCAACCAATTTAATTTATAATAAAACCAATAATATTCTCGGAATGGTACACCATCTATTGGCAACCACGGTTTATATTTTGTATTAAAATGCAAGATAAGAGGAATATCATTTTCTTGACGGTGAATATATTGCGTTACTCCATTTCTTCGATAAAGATATTCTGCACCAACTAGATAATTTAAATAAGGATTTAATTCTATCCAATTGTTTTGAAATAAAATATTTAATACTTCTTGATCACCATCTTCAAGTTTTTCATTTAGCCTATCTGTTAGCTCCAGTGCTTTTAATGTAATTTCTTGTTCGCGCCAAAGTTTATTATTAATTAACAAAACACCAGCATTAAAATGTCTTTTCTGATGAAAATTAAAAGCTATATCATCTAATGATGCCGCAACATAATGATCATTAAGTTCTAAATCAAAAAAGATAGAGAGTGAACCATTTACAACCAAATCACAATCTAAATAAAGAACTTTATCATCATTTACAAATGTCGGGATAAAATATCTAAAAAAGGTCGAAGCTGATGAAATATGAGGTAAAGTTTTATATTCTTCAAGCTGATGACAATTTACTTTTGCATCAATAATTTCACAGTTTATTTGGTTTAAATATGTATTTAAATATTCAAACCATTCTTTAGAAAAATCCCGATTTAAAAGAATAATATTTAAATTGGTATTATGATAACAAATAGATTTAATAGTTGTTTCTAATTGCTCTGAGAATTTTATATCTGCAGCCAATATAATTGTTTGTTTATTTATTTCACCATATTTCATATCACTAAGTTTATCAAAAGATAAATCATCTAAAATTTTAACAATTTTTCTTCAACCTTCTCAATCTGAAAAATTAGCTTTTTAAAGTAGCGAAGTTTGTCTGTTAAGGTATTTGCCATCGCCCATTCTGCTTTTTCTAGTGCATTTTCTAACTGCTGTAAAATGTGCTTTTGTTCCGTTTGAATAAACTTTAAAAAAGAGAATAATGCTTCTTCATCTTGTTGATGTTCTATCGCTTCTAATTTTTCGTGCCATTCCATTTGTTGCATTAGAAAATCAATATCTTTCATACTCTTTTCTTCTAAATTTTTTTCTTTGCCAGTATGAATTTTGATGATTTCTTCAGCCCTTAAGATCGGATCTTTTAAGATTTGCAATGCTTGATTAACATCAGCGGATTTCTCAATTGCCAAACGTTGTTCTGCCGCAGAATGATTTGCGAAGTTATCCGGATGGAGCTCTTTTTGCAGATTTAAATAACGTTCAGAAAGTAAGGCTTGATCAAGCTGAAATTGTACGGGTAACCCGAAAAGTTCAAAAGGATTATGCATAATAACCTCTAAACACTAAAACTTTCGCCACAACCGCACTCATTTTTAACATTTGGGTTGGTGTATTTAAAGCCTTCATTTAAGCCTTCTTTGACAAAGTCTAATTGCGTGCCATCAAGATAAGTTAAACTTTTCTCATCGACAATAACTTTTACGCCGTGTTGTTCAAAAACGTGATCATCTTCATTTAAAACATCAACAAATTCAAGTACATAAGCTAATCCTGAGCAACCTGAAGTTTTCACACCTAAACGCAATCCGATACCTTTACCTCGATTTTCAAGGAAGGTTTTTACACGATTTGCGGCAGCTTCTGTAAGGGTAATTGCCATTATTTCTCCTTAATATAATCAATTCCAAAAGCATTGAAATGCTTTCAATCATTTTGGAAATGGCTATAAAAAATTGTAAGCGGTCGGATTTCGCAAATTTTTTGCAAAATACAACCGCTTATTCAATACTATTTACCGTTTTTTTCTTTGTAATCTGCAATTGCTGCTTTAATTGCATCTTCCGCTAAAATTGAACAGTGAACTTTTACCGGCGGTAATTCTAACTCTTCAGCAATATCGCTATTTTTAATCGCACCGGCTTCTTCTAAAGATTTACCTTTTACCCATTCAGTAATTAAAGAACTTGAAGCGATTGCAGAGCCACAACCATATGCTTTAAAGCGTGCATCTTCAATAATCCCCTGATCGTTCACTTTAATTTGTAAACGTAAAATATCACCACACGCAGGTGCGCCAACCATACCTGTACCAATATCTGCTGCTTCTTTATCGAATGTTCCTACATTACGTGGATTTTCGTAATGATCGATTACTTTTTCGCTGTATGCCATTTTTGTATTCCTCTATCTTTCTGCTTTCACAGAATTTCGTAGGGGTGGGGTTACCCCACCCTATTTATAATATCAATGAAAAATTAGTGATGGTTCCACTCAATTTTTGATAAATCTACACCATCTTTGAACATTTCCCATAATGGAGAAAGATCACGTAATTTCACAATGGCTTTACGTACGATTTCAATGGTGTAATCAATTTCTTCTTCAGTTGTCCAACGTCCTAATGAGAAACGAATTGAACTATGCGCTAATTCATCATCACGACCAATCGCACGTAATACGTAAGATGGCTCTAAACTTGCTGATGTACACGCAGAACCTGATGATACGGCAATATCACGTAATGCCATCATTAACGATTCGCCTTCTACGAAGTTGAAGCTGATGTTTAAATTGCTATCAACACGTTTGCCTTCTTCCATAGAACCGTTTACATAAACTTCTTCAATATCTTTAAAGCCGTTATATAAACGATCACGAAGTGCTTTAATGCGAGGCATTTCAGTTGCCATTTCTTCTTTTGCGATACGATACGCTTCGCCCATACCTACAATTTGGTGTACAGGTAATGTGCCTGAACGCATACCACGCTCGTGTCCACCACCGTGAATAATCGCTTCGATACGAACACGAGGCTTACGGCATACATATAAACCGCCGATACCTTTTGGTCCGTAAAGTTTATGGCTAGAGAATGACATTAAATCCACTTTTAACTCTTGCACATTAACTGGAATTTTACCGACAGATTGGGTTGCATCAACGTGGAAAATAATTTTTTTCGTACGGCACATTTCGCCAATAGCTTTGATGTCTTGAATAACACCGATTTCATTGTTTACGTGCATGACTGAAATTAAAATTGTATCCGGGCGAATTGCTGCTTCTAATTTCGCTAAATCCAATAAACCGTCTGTTTCAGGTTCTAAATAAGTTACCTCAAAACCTTCACGCTCTAATTGACGGCAAGTATCTAATACCGCTTTATGCTCTGTTTTTACGGTAATAATGTGCTTACCTTTCGTTTGGTAGAAGTGCGCAGCGCCTTTGATTGCTAAGTTATCAGACTCTGTTGCTCCTGATGTGAAGACGATTTCACGGCTGTCTGCACCGATTAAATCAGCAATATGGTTACGAGCAACATCAACAGCTTCTTCCGCTTCCCAGCCAAATTTATGTGAACGAGATGCAGGGTTACCAAAGATACCGTCTTTGGTCATATATTCCATCATTTTTTTTGCAACACGTTCGTCCATTGGCGTTGTTGCTGCATAATCTAAATAAATAGGTAATTTCATTATTACTCCTAAATTTACGACAAGCGGTCGTTTTTTATCGAAATTTGCAATTTAGTGTTTGTGAGGATGTTCATGACAATGTGATTTCTCACAATCGTGATCCGAATTCTCTTTAACTAAATCTTCTAGTGAAACGGTATTTAGAAAAACACCAATTTGTTCCTCTAAACGTTCCCACAATGTATGAGTTAAACATGTTGAATCTTTACGGCAATTACCGCTGCCTTTGCATTTGGTCACATCAACACTCTCATTCACAGCCGCAATAATCATACCCACCGAAATTTCTTTCGGCGATTTTTCTAATTTATATCCCCCGCCAGGGCCTCGAACACTATGAACGATACCATCGCGGCGTAATTGTGCAAAAAGCTGTTCTAAATAAGATAATGAAATGGCTTGACGATCTGCAATATCTGCAAGGCTAACCGGTTCTTCTTTGCCATGAATAGCAATATCTAAAATTGCCGTTACTGCATAACGTCCTCTTGACGTTAATCTCATAAATTTGCCCTCATTTAAATGGCGTTCAAGAAAGACTTGAAAACGATATTGATTTTGATTGACTTGACTATTTTAGTCAAGTATTTTGGTTTGGTTTAAACTTATTGATTTGAAAGGTTTTACAAATGAGAGTAAAACAAAAAACATAATTTCCTATTATAGATGTTTTTCACTTGAGTTTAAACTGAAAAACAGAAGAACAAATTATCTATTTCAAAAATTAAACAAAGTTCACTCCAACTGGTCGGAACAGCCTGATTTCCCCCTTCAAAAGATTGCAATCTCTGCTTTCGCTCCGTAAAATCCCCGAGAATTTTTATCAATCCCTTTAAAATATCAATAACAAAGGATCTACAAATGTCTAAATTTTCTAAAACATTACTTGCAACAACGATTACTTTCGTTGCTGGTGGTGTAAATGCGGCAGCATTCCAATTAGCTGAAGTTTCAACCTCTGGTTTAGGTATGGCATATGCTGGTAATGCAGCCGTTGCGGATAACGCTTCTGTGGTTGCAACAAACCCAGCACTGATGACTAAATTTAAACGTGCTGAACTTTCTGCTGGTGGTGTATTAATTGATACAGATCTTCATGTAAAAGGCACAACGGCTTTAGGAAATAGCGCAAATCAAAATAACATCGTACCGACATCATTAATCCCAAATGCTTATTTCGTTACACCAATCACGGATAAATTTGCATTAGGTGTAGGCTATAACGTAAATTATGGTCTTAAATCTGAGTATTCAAATGATTTTAACGCTGGCACGATGGGCGGAAAAACAGAGCTTGCTGCACACAACTTTAATTTAAGTGGTGCTTATGATCTTGGCTATGGTTTTAGCTTTGGTGCGGGTGTTAATGCCATTTACTCAAAAGCAGAAGTTCGCCGTACATTGGGTGATCAAGTAAATAATCCAGCTGTTCAAGCAGGTGTTGCTCGTGCAAATGCTGGTGCGATGCTTTTAGAGCGCCTTCCAAATCAATCAATGACACTCACACAATTAGTTGCAGCAATCCCAGCTAGTCCTGCATTACAAGCTATTGCAGCACAAAATCCAACTGCTGTTGCAGCATTGCAAGGATTGGCAACTCGCTCACCTAATGCAACAGTAGGACAAACAGCAAGCCTATTACGAGCTACTGCAAATACACTTTCAAATAAAGAAACCGAAGTTTCTCGTATCAAAGGCGATGAGTGGTCTTTCGGTTGGAATGCAGGTTTAACATATGAACTTAACGAAAATCATCGTTGGGGCTTAGCATACCATTCAGCCATTGACGTGAAATTTAAAGGGAAATATCGCAATGCCCTTGTTAATGATCTTGGTTCAATCATTGCCACAAACGGTGTAGAAAAAGATGGTAAATTAACGCTAAATCTGCCGGCTTACTGGGAATTATCAGGTTATCATAAGCTAACCGATCGTTTTGCTGTGCAATATAGCTGGAAACGTACCGAATGGTCTCGTTTAAAACAACTTGATGCTTACAGTTTAGATGATCAATATCATTACTTCCATAAAGCAGAGAACTTCCGTGATTCTAACCGCTATGCATTAGGAGTATCTTATGATGCAACAGAAGATTTAACGCTTCGTGCAGGTATGGCATATGACCGCAGTGCGAGTGTAAGAAGTCCATCAATTTCGATCCCAGATACTAACCGTGTATGGTATTCAGCAGGAGCGACCTACCGCTTTACTCCTGATCTTTCCGTTGATGGTGGCTTCTCATTCTTACGAGGTACAAGCTTTAGCTTCAACGAAGATGGCGCAGCATTTAAAACAAAAGCTCGTGGTTATCTCTATGGTTTAAATCTTAATTATAAATTCTAACCATAATGCGTGAATAAAATTTAAAAGGCGTGTAAACTTAGCTTACACGCCTTTTGATTTTAATGAATGTATGAAACCAACAATTTATTACCATTATTACCAAAGCCCAGTCGGGCGCTTATTATTACTTGCTCAAGAGTGTGGACTTATCTATATTGAATTTGAACAAGAACAACAAACCACAGATATCTCATCTTTTACCAAAGCGACACCGACAAGCGGTCAAGTTTATAAAATTTTTTGCAAAACAATCGAAATTTTAGACCGCTATTTTGCAGCCGAGCCTATAGATTTTTCTCAATTAGATTTTCTCGCTCCTCAAGGTACCGAATTTCAACAAGCGGTTTGGCATATTCTTCGAACCATTTCTTACGGAAAAACAACGAGCTATGGCGAAATTGCCCATCAGCTCGGTAAACCAAATGCCATGCGTGCCGTTGGGGGTGCCGTTGGGCGTAACCCTATTTCCATTTTGATACCTTGCCATCGTGTTTTGGGTAAAAATAGTGCTTTAACGGGCTTTGGTGGAGGATTACCAAACAAAAGATATTTACTTCAATTAGAAGGCATCCCATATCAAGATAAAGGGATTGAGTTTGTAACCCCAAAAACAAAAAAATGGTAAAACAGTAAGTGGGCGGATTATTCCGCCCATATTTTTTGTAGTCCCTCTAAATCAGATTGCCAAAGTTCGACCATTTGTTCTACCCAAAAGGCGATATGTTCTGTCCATTCTGTTCCATTATCTGTTTGCGCGAGTTGTGCTATCTCTTGCAAGCGTTTTAACCCAACCGAAGCAAAAGCACCTTTCATTTTGTGAGCTTGAGTCGCTAAAATTTGTCTGTATTCAGGCGAATCATCTATTTTCCATTGCTGAAAAGCGTGCTGTAATTCAGCAATATATTCTGGCATTAGCTTTTCAAATAAAGCGAGGTTTGCCTGAACGCCTGATTTTCCCAGTACATTTACCAATTCATCTAACATTGGCTTATTATAAATTTTTTCATCAAGTTGAATGATCCCTTCAAGCGGTTGTTTTTCTGATTTATTTAACAAAAATACTTCGCCAAAATGTTCATTTAAACAATTAGCCAAGGCTTCTAATGAAAGCGGTTTACGCAACACATCATCCATTCCTTGAGATTGGTATTCTGATTTGGTTTGCATTATATTTGCCGTTAAAGCCACCATTAAAGGTAAATAATCAATTTCTTCATTTTCGTAGCGGCGGCGAAGCTCTTGGGCAATTAATGTGCCAGTTGTATCGGGTAATTGAATATCCAATAAAATGAGATCGTAGCTATGTTGCTCAAATTGGCGATAGGCTTCTGCCCCACTCATCGCCACATCTATTTCACAACCAAATTTTTCTAGCATAGCTTTCGCGACAATAACATTGACTTCAACATCCTCCACAAGCAATACCTTAAGCCCTAAATTTTGGACTTGAATATCTTGTTCTGCGTGAGTCGCTTCAGCTTGAATAGTTAGTGTAAACGTGGCGCCCTGTCCTAATTGGCTCTCTACAGTTAAATCGCCCCCCATCAACTGAGCAATATGTTTTGATACGGCTAAACCTATACCGCTTCCTTGAGCCTTATTACCATCAGAACGTTCTGATTGATAAAACATATTAAAAATTTTATCTTGCTCTTCTTTAGCAATACCAATACCAGAATCAATTACAATAAATTGAAAACAAGAAGGCGATAGTTGATTAATTTTTAAAGTAACATCCCCTTTTTCTGGGGTAAATTTAACCGCATTACTTAATAAATTCCAAATGACTTGGCTCAAACGAGCATTATCTACATTGATATAATGTGGAAGTTGTTTGGCATATTCTAAGTGAAATTTAATCTCTTTTTTGCCTGCCATTAAATTGGCAAAATGATTGATATCATTGATTAGCTGAATAAACTCAACAGGTTTATTAAATAACTCAATTCTTTTGCTATCAATTTTTTCTAAATCAATAATATCGCTAAAAATATGACCTAAAGATACGGCACTGATATTAATTGTTTTTAAGTATTCACGTTGCTTGGGGGCAAGTTCGCCCTCTAATAAAATACGGCTTAACCCGATAATCCCATTTAACGGCGTACGCAATTCATGGCTAATTGTTGCCATTAACTTGGTTTTATCTTGGCTATTCTTTTCCAAACGTTTATTTAAAATAAAATCTTGTTCTCGAAGAGTACCTAATTCATAAATACTCTGTTCAAGTTTTACTCTTGATTTTTCGAGCTTTTCTACAATCACATTAAAGAAATAGATTACAAAAGGAGCAGAAATAAGCCCAAATAAAACAGAGCGTAAAATATCATGGACGAGAACTCTGCCTAAAAATAAATAATCTAAAAAAATTTGGACAATAATTGCAAATATACATAACACAACAAAGCCCAGAATTGCCGATTTTGTTTTTCCTAATTTAATGACCCAGTTTACATAATTTTCGGTACATTTTTTAAAGAGATTCATCTGCATAGATAGAAGAAGTTTAAAGGTAGGTAAATAAAATTATAAAGATTTCTGATGATTCCTCAAGCCGTAAAAAGCCCAAGTCGAAACTTGGGCTGAAATAAAAAGCATTAAGCGAAAAGTTTTTCTGCATAGAGTAACACAATGGCAATAAGACCTAATAAAATCCCCACACCATTGAGTTTACTGATTTTTTCTTTAAAGACTAACGCTCCTGTTAAAGCCCCTAAACAAATTACCCCTAAGTCCATACCGGCAAAAACAATCGTTGGGCTATCACTAAAATGCTGATGAGCTTTGATATAAAAGAGAATATTAAAGAAGTTTAATACACCTAATAAAATACCGCCAAAGAAACTCGGTACAGTCCATTGAGTACGTTTAATCATCAAATAACTAAACATAATCGCACAAGCTAACACAAAAGAAATAAAGAGCGTTGTTGGGAAAGCGCCCCCCATTTTAGCAATCTGTTTAAACAAAATACCTGTTGTACCATACCCCAACCAAACAAGTGCTAAGAAAAGCATACCCTTTCCTGCATTACCCATTTCGTTAGTTGGCTTAGAAAGCAAACAGAAAAGTGCAAGAAATGCCACGATTACGCCAACAATACGTAAATCACTTAAGGTTTCGTTAAATAAAAAGACGGCAGCAATAATTTGTAGGAATAACGCTAATCGCTGTGCCGCGTCTGCCCTAACGATCCCGGCATACTCCACCGCTCTCGACATAAAAATAAAGACGGTTGGCAATAAAATCCCCATTGCCAGAAAAATAGGCTGTGCCTCGCTTTGAATAAAAAAGTCTGTAAAACCTAGCCCTTTAAAATCGGGTTTAAGTAAGAAATAACATAATCCAATTGCTGTAATATAATTAAATGCAATCGCCTGTTCGATCACAATATTTTTAGCCCGTGCAACTTTAAGTAAGACCGAGACCGATACGCTACATAAAATCGCAAGAATAAGAAATGTCATGCTTGAAAATCTCCTTTTTTGAAATGAAATAAAATGGCGTGTATTTTAACGATTTTTACCGAATAGAATAGAGCTCAAGCGGTCGGATCTCTGCAAAATTCTGCAAAAAAACGACCGCTTGAAAAATGGTTTTTATCTTTCAAATAATCTTCTTTCCAAACTTTCTGGTTGCTCTACCAAAATAAGAATAGAAGCATCACCGCCCCATTCTCTCGGAGCTTGATGAAGGGCGATGACTTTAGGGTGCTGAACTAACCAGCGAGGAATTTGATCTTTTAATGTTCGAGTCCCAAATCCCGTCATAATACTTGCGCAATACACTCGCTCTCTTTCACAGGCTAAAATTAAAGCTGCCAATTCCCGTTTGGCTTGCTCACGCGTTAAACCATGTAAGTCTAAAAAAAGTTCGGGTTGGAAATCGCCACGTCGTAATTGTTTTAAAATATAGGGGTCAATATCTTCACGCAGATACTTAATTTTTTCATTTTCTTCTTTTAACAACGGCTCGTATTCGTCTGAAAAGAAAAATTCTGTATCCTTTTGTTCCTGCATTTCTCGTAATTCACTTACCTTTTTACGTGGTGCCGTTTTAGGAATAAAAGTATCTTGCTTTATTTTCTTTGTGCCTTTAATTGCTTCATGAAACAAGGCTAAATCATCATTTTCTAACATTCTGCTCTCCTTAGATTTCGTTATTTTAACATAATAAAAAGGGTTGATACATCACAGCCAAAAAGCGATAATGCGGCAAATTTTAGTGAAAGGAATACTTATGTATCAACATAATTTAGAACTCCTTGGGGAAATTTCAGCCTCAAGTGCTTTAAGCGATTTAAAAACCATTCAAGATATGATGCGTTGGGCATATAGCTATTTTAATGCTTCTGATCTTTATTACGGCCATGGCTACGACAATGCTTGGGATGAAGCGCAGCAACTTGTTCTCAATGCGTTATATCTACCTGCTGATGTGCCTGAAGTAATGTATCAATCTCGCCTAACTGATGTAGAAAAAACACGTGTTTTTCATTTTATTCAAGAGCGCTTAGGTTCTCGTAAGCCGGTTGCTTATTTAACGAATTCCTCTTGGTTCTGCGGTTTGGAATTCTATGTTGATGAGCGTGTTATTGTTCCTCGCTCTCCAATTGGTGAACTGATTAGCCATCAGTTTAACGGGCTTATTCCAACATCGCCTAAACGTATTTTAGATATGTGTACAGGGAGTGGCTGCATTGCTATCGCTTGTGCCGTTGCGTTTCCTGAAGCAGAGGTTGATGCCGTAGATTTATCTTTAGATGCATTAGATGTGGCGCAAATCAACATCGAACGTCATCAACTTTCTCATCGTGTATTCCCGATTAGCTCGGATCTGTTTAACGATATTCCTCAAGATAAATATGATTTAATTGTGACGAATCCGCCTTATGTCGATCAGGAAGATTTAGATGATATGCCAGAAGAATTCCACTTTGAGCCGGAATTAGCATTAGGTTCTGGTGAAGATGGCTTAAATATCACGAAACGTATTTTAGCCCAAGCGGCAGATTATTTATCCGATAATGGCGTCTTAGTTTGTGAAGTGGGTAATAGTATGGTTCACTTAATGGAACAATACCCGTCTGTACCATTCAATTGGATTGAATTCCAAAATGGCGGCTTAGGTGTATTCAGTTTAACCAAAGCCCAATTGCTTCAATATCGAGATCTATTTATGGCATAAAAGTACAAGCGGTAAAATTTTCTTTAAATTTTACCGCTTGTTTTCTATTTTCGTTACGTCTTAGAGATATTCAACATCCACAATATCAAATTCAACTTTACCGCCTGGTGTCGTAATTGATACCGAGTCGTCTACTTCTTTTCCGACCAAACCGCGAGCAATCGGGGAATTCACTGAAATAAGCCCTTCTTTGATGTTCGCCTCATCATCACCAACAATACGGTAAGTCACTTCTTCATCTGTATCCACGTTTACTAAGCTCACCGTTGCACCAAAAATCACTTTACCGTTATTTTGCATTTTTGTGACATCGATAATTTGTGCATTGGCTAATTTACCTTCGATCTCTTGAATACGCCCTTCACAGAAACCTTGTTGTTCACGTGCGGCATGATATTCTGCATTTTCTTTTAAATCGCCGTGTTCACGCGCTTCTGCAATAGCATCAATGATTTGTGGTCGGCGCACATTTTTTAAAAAATCTAATTCTTCACGTAGTAATTCTGCACCACGCACTGTCATTGGGATTTGTTTCATTAGTTATCCTCTAAAATACTTTACCAAATTCATGGTTTACAAATTTGTCGTTTACGAACAGAAATGAAAGGGCTATTATTCAATTTCTAATAAAAAATATCAATAGATTAAATACATAACTATGTTCTTTAAATTCTCACGTTTTCTAAAAAACGGCATTCTTCTCGGTTTATGTTATAGCACTTATAGCGTTGCTGAAATCAATACAACTCAGTTGCTTAGCTATCTACCATCTGGTACTTCAGCAACCTTTATCGCTAAAAACCTCGACACGAATCAGATTATTACCCAACATCAAAGTGATATTTTTATGTTGCCTGCCAGTACGCAAAAAGTCTTTACCGCTTTAGCCGCAAAACTTGCTCTACCGCAGGATTTTCGTTTCCAAACTGCTTTACTGACCAATGGAAAAGTTGAAAATAATGTCTTAAAAGGCGATTTAATTGTGAAATTTACAGGCGATCCCGATTTAACAAGCGGTCAGTTTTACCAACTTTTTAGCGAATTAAAGAAACAAGGTATTCAAAAAATTGAGGGGAATTTGATTTTAGATACTTCGGTTTTTGCTAGCCATGATAAAGCCTCAGGTTGGATTTGGAACGATTTAACCATGTGCTTTAATGCTCCGCCTGCAGCAATCAATATCGATCATAATTGCTTTTATGTCAATTTAAATGCAGATCAACCTGTTGGCGATTATGCCAAAGTAGATGTGCCTTCCGCTTATCCTGTTCAGGTTTTTAGCTCAGCATATATTGTCAGCAAAGAAGATTCCCCTTATTGCCAACTTGATGTGGTAGCACATGATAATAACCGCTATCAAGTAAAAGGTTGTATGGCGCGTCAGCCCACGCCATTTGGTTTAAGTTTTTCGGTTCAAGATCCGACAAGTTATGGTGCAAGCATCAGTTTAGCCAATCTCAAAAAATTGGCAATAACCTTTGATGGGCAGGTAAAAGAAGCCCCTAATCCGCAAAAAGGCACTCTGCTCGCAGAACATTTTTCAAAACCCCTCCCCGATTTACTCAAAAAAATGATGAAAAAATCGGATAACCAAATTGCCGATGCCCTTTTTAGAACGGTCGCTTATCATCAGCAAAACCGCCCTGCTTCATTCCAATTGGCAAGCCATGTTGTTCGTCATTTATTAAACACAAAAGCGAATATGACCTTCAATAACAGCATTATTGCAGATGGTTCGGGGCTTTCTCGACATAATCAGGTTAGCGCAGAAACCATGCTTCAAGCTCTTGAATATATTGCCAAAAATGAAGACAGCTTACAGTTGTTAGAAGCCTTCCCGATTGCCGGTGTTGATGGCACCATTTCTGGCAGAGGCTCTATGATCAACGAACCGTTAGTCAAAAATATCATTGCCAAAACGGGATCTTTAAAAGGCGTTTATAATCTTGCCGGTTTTATGAGAAATGCGAAAGGCGAAAGAATTGCCTTCGTTCAATTCATTAACGGCTATTCTACGGGCGATTTAGAGAGTAAAACCAAACGAGCGCCGTTGGTTAATTTTGAACACAATCTTTTTATGGCTCTTTACCAAGAATAATTACCTCTAAGGAGGTAATCTCATTGTGATAAATCAAATCAATCTCTACAATTATTTGCAGCCTTATAATCGATTCGCTAGAATGCGGTAGATTTTATTTTTGATTACTGTATCTGTTTAATTTGTGAGACTTGAATGACCATTCTAGCTTTAGGCATTAACCATAAAACCGCATCTGTTGGATTAAGAGGAAAAGTTGCATTTGACGATCAAAAACGTCAGCTTGCTCTTAGCCAAATTCAGCAACAAGATTTAGCGGAAAGCGTGGTCATTCTCTCTACCTGTAACCGAACAGAACTTTACTTTCATCAACCTAATATCACACCTCGAGAAGAAGAGGCAGATAACCTTGAATGGCGAGAAAAATGTTTTAATTGGTTTGCAAATATTCATCAGCTTGATCACGATGAATTACGTGAATGTATTTATTTTAAACAAAATATGGAAGCCGCTCGCCATCTTATGAAAGTAGCTTGTGGGTTAGACTCACTTATTTTGGGTGAACCGCAAATTTTAGGGCAGGTAAAACAAGCTTATCACGATAGCGAGCATTTTTATCAAAAACAACATATCGGTATTTCCAGCAAGCTTTCTCGATTATTTCAACGTACCTTTTCTACCGCTAAACGCGTTCGTTCTGAAACGGAAATAGGCTCGAGTGCGGTCTCGGTTGCTTATGCAGCTTGTGGTCTTGCCCGCCAAATTTTTGATGACTTCGGTAAACTTCGTTTTCTCTTAGTCGGCGCAGGCGAAACCATTGAATTGGTGGCACGTTATCTAATTCAGCATGGCGCAAAAAATATCATGATTGCGAACCGAACGCATATCCGAGCGGAAATGTTAGCCGAAAAGCTTAATGTTCCAATGCAAATTCTTTCTCTCAGTGCATTACAAGTCGGGCTAAATCAAGCAGATGTTGTGATTAGCTCTACGGGTAGTCCTGATACATTGATTAGTAAAGAGATGGTAAGAGAAGCTCAAAAACAACGACAATTTGATCCAATGCTATTAGTTGATATTGCCGTACCTCGAGATATTGATGAAAATGCCGGCGATATTGATGGCGTTTATTCTTATAGCGTTGATGATCTGCAAAACATTATCCAACGCAATCTTGCCCAACGCCAACAAGCAGCGGAACAAGCGGAAATGATTGTGGATGAAGAATGTAAGGCTTTCTTTGAATGGTTAAAACAACAGCAATCCAGTGATTTAATCAAACGCTACCGCCAAGATGCAGAAGCGATCCGCCAAGAATTACTCACAAAAGCAATGCAAGCTATCCATAGTGGGCAAGATAGTGAAAAAATATTAAATGAATTAAGTTATAAACTCACTAACAGTTTATTACATATTCCGACTCAAGCGCTTCAATCTATGGCAAAAGAAGGCAACTCTAAAGGCTTACAAAGTTTTTCTCAAGCACTTAAAGCAGAACAATAAATATCTCAAGCGGTCGATTTCTGGTAAATTTTTACAGAAAATCGACCGCTTTTCCGATCATATTTCCGATCTTATCTTGATTTAGTATATAATATATCAATTTTGCAATACGCAAGAACCCTATTGATAAGAAAGGAATAATATACCTATGACTCCAGTTGTTGCCCTTGTCGGCAGACCTAATGTTGGTAAATCAACACTCTTTAATCGCTTAACTCGCACGCGAGATGCTCTCGTGGCAGATTTCCCCGGCTTAACCCGAGACCGAAAATATGGCCATGCGAACATTGGCGGCTATGATTTCATTGTTATTGATACCGGCGGTATTGATGGCTCTGAAGAAGGTGTCGAAGAAAAAATGGCTGAACAATCGTTATTAGCGATTGAAGAAGCGGACGTTGTACTCTTTTTAGTGGATGCACGTGCAGGGTTAGTACCTGCTGATGTGGGGATCGCTCAATACCTTCGCCAACGTGAAAAAACCACAGTCGTGGTAGCAAATAAAACCGACGGTATTGATGCAGATTCGCATTGCGCCGAGTTTTACCAATTAGGTTTAGGCGAAGTTGAGCAAATTGCGGCGGCACAAGGTCGTGGTGTCACACAACTTATCGAGCAAGTTTTAGCACCTCTAGCCGAAGAACTCGGTGGTTCACAAGCGGTTGAAAATGAAGAAGAATTTGCAGATCACGAAGAAAATGAAACAGCTCAGGATGAGTGGGATCGTGATTTTGATTTCGAAAATGAAGAAGATGCAGCATTATTAGACGAGGCATTAGAAGAAGAAAATGCTGCTGTTGAAGATAAAAATATCAAAATTGCCATTGTGGGGCGTCCTAACGTTGGAAAATCAACGCTAACCAACCGTATTTTAGGCGAAGAGCGTGTTGTTGTTTACGATATGCCTGGCACAACCCGTGATTCTATCTATATTCCAATGGAACGAGATGGGCAGCACTATACAATCATTGATACTGCCGGTGTGCGTAAACGTGGTAAAGTAAATCTTGCCGTAGAAAAATTCTCGGTAATCAAAACCTTACAAGCGATTCAAGATGCCAATGTAGTGCTATTAACCATTGATGCTCGTGAAGGGATTTCAGATCAAGACCTTTCATTGTTAGGCTTTATTCTCAATGCTGGACGTTCACTGGTTATTGTGGTTAATAAATGGGATGGTTTATCACAAGATATTAAAGATCAAGTGAAATCAGAGTTAGATCGTCGTTTAGATTTTATTGATTTTGCTCGTGTGCATTTTATTTCAGCTTTGCATGGCTCAGGTGTTGGTAATTTATTTGAGTCGGTAAAAGAAGCCTATGCTTGTGCGACACAAAAAACATCAACCTCTATGCTTACCCGTATTTTACGTATGGCAGCGGATGAACACCAACCGCCTCTCGTCAATGGGCGTAGAGTGAAATTAAAATATGCTCACCCGGGTGGTTATAACCCACCGATTATTGTGATTCACGGTAATCAAGTTGATAAATTAGCGGACTCTTACAAACGCTATTTATCTAATTATTATCGTAAGAGTTTAAAAATTATTGGCTCGCCAATTCGTATTCAATTCCAAGAAGGTAACAACCCTTTTGCTGGTAAGCGGAATAAATTGACACCAAGCCAATTACGTAAACGTAAACGCTTAATGAAATTTATTAAGAAAAATAAAAGATAAATTTGTCCCTTTCTCATTTTAAAATAAGAGAGATGTAAATACATGATGCAATACTCCCCTAAATTTAATCAAGCTAAAGTATTAGTGCTTGGTGATGTAATGCTAGATCGCTACTGGTTTGGTGCAACGAATCGTATTTCGCCGGAAGCACCTGTTCCGGTGGTAAAGGTTCAGGATATTGAAGAGCGTGCCGGTGGTGCTGCGAACGTTGCAATGAACATTGCAAGTTTGAATGTGCCAGTAGCTTTACATGGTTTAATTGGTCAAGATGATGCAGGAAATGCATTAGATAAACTGCTGAACTCGCACAATATTCAAAATCATTGTGTTGCATTAACCACACATCCAACCATTACGAAATTGCGTATTCTTTCTCGTCATCAACAATTATTGCGTTTAGATTTTGAGGAAGGATTCCATAATGTTGAAAGCCGTGATTTATTAAATAAATTAGCGCAAAACATTCTGGACTACGGAGCCTTAATTCTTTCAGATTACGGTAAGGGCACTTTAGAATCTGTCCAAGAGATGATTCAAATTGCTCGTAAAGCTAATGTGCCTGTGTTGATCGACCCGAAAGGCACTGATTTTGAGCGTTATCGTGGTGCAACGCTTTTAACACCTAATATGTCTGAGTTCGAAGCCGTTGTTGGTCATTGTAAAGACGATGATGACATTGTCGCTAAAGGTTTGAAAATGATTGCAGACTTTGACTTGACAGCATTATTGGTAACTCGTTCTGAAAAAGGGATGACATTAATTCGTCCAAATCAAGCGCCTTACCACTTACCTACACAAGCAAAAGAAGTTTATGATGTAACAGGTGCCGGCGATACAGTCATTAGTGTTTTAGCGACAGCTATTGCTGATGGTCGACCTTTTGAAGAAGCATGTTACTTAGCCAATGCAGCGGCTGGTGTAGTTGTTGGTAAATTAGGAACATCTACGGTAAGCCCTGTTGAATTAGAAAATGCGATCCACCAACGTGCAACAACCGGTTTTGGCATTGTGTCTGAAGCAGAATTAAAAGCGATAGTTGAAGAAGCTAAAAAACGCGGCGAGAAAATCGTGATGACAAACGGCTGTTTTGATATTCTTCATCCTGGACATGTTTCTTATTTAGAGAATGCACGTAAATTAGGCGATCGTTTAATTGTGGCGGTTAATACAGATGACTCTGTTAAACGCTTAAAAGGCGAAGCTCGTCCAATTAACGAACTTGATGCGCGCATGGCTGTGCTAGCAGGACTCTCTTCTGTTGATTGGGTTGTAGCATTTAACGAAGATACACCTCAACGCTTAATTGGCGAAATTTTACCAAATCTTCTTGTTAAAGGCGGGGACTATAAACCTGAAGACATTGCAGGTGCAAAAGAAGTCATTAACAACGGAGGCGAAGTTCAGGTATTGAATTTTGAAAATGGCTGTTCTACCACAAATGTGATTAAAAAGATTCAATCTTTAGCATAATGGTATTATATCTAAGTGAACCTTTTAGTATAATCAAACTCTAAAATGACAATTTTAGTGTTTACACAAGTAGGAAAAGAAAAATGAAATTTACCTCAGCCAAATCTTTATTGGTGGCATTTGTTGCGACATTAGGCTTATCTCAGTCTCTTTTGGCTGCCGAAGAACGTGTTGTTGCAACCGTTGATGGCAATATGATTATGGAAAGCCAAGTGACCCGAGCATTAGGGAAAAAAGCAAATACGGAAGCAAATCGTAAAGCAGCCCTTGAAAACGTCATTGATGATTTTCTTGTTCAAAAAGCAATTAAACAATCGGGCGTAAAAGTGGATTATCGCCGAGTAGATCAAGCGATTGAAGAAATTGCAGCACGTAATGGTTTAACCTATGGTCAATTACTTGATGCGTTAGACTATCAAGGTATTACTTTAAATCAATATCGCCAACAAATTGCGCAACAAATGATGATGGAAGCAGTACGCCATCAAAGTATTGGCAAATCAATTCAGGTAAACCCTGAAGATGTTCGAGCTCAAGCGCAAGCACTTATGGCAAAAGATAAAGCAGCAGGTAAATTAAAATCTGTATCCGGCACAGAACCTCGTATCAGCCATATTCTGATTAAAACAACGCCTGTACTCAACGATACTCAAGCTAAAGCTAAATTAAATAGCATCATTGCGGATATTAAAGCGGGTAAAACAACCTTTGAAGAAGCTGCAAAAGCAAATTCTGTGGATTATGTTTCTGCTGCTGATGGTGGTGACTTAGGATTTAATTTCTTAGATATCTATGATCCTGCATTTGCTAATGCCGCAGCAAAAGCAAAACAAGGTCAAATTACCGCACCGTTTAAATCACAATTTGGTTGGCACATTCTGAAAGTAACCGATTCTCGTCAAGGCGATAGAACGGAAGATGCTTATGCTCAAAGAGCGTACGAGCAACTTGCTAATCAACAAGCTGAGGCAGCTTCTAAAGATTGGGTAAAAGCATTAAGAAAAACAGCTAATATCCAATATGTAAATGTAAAATAAATTTTCTCATTTCAAGAACCTCGCCTAAGCGGGGTTCTTTCATTATTTAATAAGGACAAAAATGAGTCATATTAACTCTAAAAAACACCTTGGTCATACTGCTCGTAAACGATTTGGTCAGAACTTCTTAC